>NZ_SELU01000068.1:0-30316 GCF_006861605.1 Pseudanabaena sp. UWO310
GGATATATCCAATTCTTAAATGGTTTTTTAAAAGAACCACAAGAGACTTTTTGAAAGTGTTGCTTCGCAACACTTTCAAAAAGTCTCTTAGTTTTGATTTGAGCGAAAAGTATAACGTGGATTCGGGATAATTTGAAACGGGCTTTGAGAAAGGGTTTGCTACGCAAACCCTTTCTCAAAGCCCAAAAGTAAAAGCCTTGCTACGCAAGGCTTTTACTTTTGGGCTTTTAAAATTTGCCAGCTTAACCCGAACTGACGTTAAATAAGTTATCTTAGTCAAGTTTCCTACAATGGAAGCTTGACTTTTTTGTTTGGAATTTGTCGGGAGATGTCTAGGTGAAAAAGTTACAGGGTAATACTTTGTTTTTAACCACGATCGCCGCGATCGCCTTAATTGATGGAGGAAATTACTTCAAGGCTCTTCAGGTGCATCACTTGGCGATCGCTGCCGAAACCAACTCAGCCATCACTCCAGAAATAAATACGCTTGATAAAATCCAAAAACGGGGCAAATTGATCGTGGGGGTCAAAGATAATTTGCCGCCCTTGGGATTTCGCGATCGCAGTGGTAACCTCGTGGGATTAGAAATCGAGATGGCGCGGGAGTTGGCAAAAGAACTAAATTTTCAGGTTGAATTATTGCCCTTAAATAATCGCGATCGCCTAACAGCATTGCAAAACAATCAAGTCGATCTCGCGATCGCCCAAATTACAGTAACTACTAATCGTTCGCGTTTGGTTGATTTCTCTCTGCCCTACTACATCGACAGCACGATCGTGATCGCTAAACGCGGTACTAATTCTCAAGAACTCTACCAACCTTTAGCCATAGGCGTTATCAAAAATTCCGCTGCGATCGCTGCGATCCAATCGCAATTTCCGAAAGCGGCGATCATTGGCACGAGTTCCTATGCCGATGGTTTAGCCGCATTGCAAGCGGATAAAATTAAAGCCTTTGTGGGCGATCGCACTAGCCTCATCCGATGGCTTCAAGACTATCCTGATGTGGAAATCATCGGGCAACCCATTGCCGTCCATAGTTTAGCGATCGCCTTACCGCGAGGATTGCAGCATTTAGACTTGCGCGATCGGGTCTTTGGCATTGTGGATAAGTGGCATAAAAATGGCTGGCTCAAGGAAAGGGCAAAATATTGGGGTTTATAAAAAAAATAGAGTGCTTTGCACTCTATTTTTTATGGGATGGTTTGGTTTTTAATTGCGATCGCCTGTATAGCCCGAAGCATTGGCTAACTCTTCTAACGTACGTTCGCCAGAGAGCATCTTGCCCTGAATTTCCCAAGTGGGATAGCCCTCAATCCCTTTTTGCTTACATAACTCAGCTTCAGATTTTGCTCCGTTAGGAGGATTTGGGGCGCATTCCACATAGGGGATTAATTTTTTCGCATCGCCAAATTTTTCCTTCTGATCTTTACAGTGGGGACACCAATATGCGCCGTACATCTTGGCATTGGTTGCGGTCAAATGTTGCGCCAATCGTCCTGCAAAGGAGTTACTTTGAGCAGCAATCTTACCCTGACTGGCATAAACACCCAGAGTCCCAGTCAAAGTCACAATTGCGACGATCGCGCCTGTAAAAAATAACTGACCGACATCTTTCCAAGTATTACCAAATATTGTCAGCAACCAGATCGTCATCATCGTGACGGCTGAGGAGATGCAATAGAGACAAACTTGAGGCTGACCGCCAATACTACCTGAGGCAAGTAAATACATCAGATAGCCACTAAAAACGAAGGTCGAGGAAGATAGCATAAACATCAAGAAATTTGCGGTTTCCTTGATTTGACCCTGAGCCTTGGGATCGTCGCGTTTTAATAGCAATGGCAACCCTGCCAGCAGTCCTAGCGTTAGATAGCCCAATGCACCAAAAATTGTTAAGGGAACGCCAAAAATCTTGGCATATTCGCTACTGAGTACTAGATCGCACCCGCTACCCTCCACGGAACAGAGGGCTACTTTTTGACCCAAAAAGTGAGTCACTGTCAGATAAGTTGTAAGAGAAAAGCCAAATAGCGACAAAGCGACGATCGCAGGGCGCGACCACCGATGCAACCACGGCTCAGTTTTTTTTCGCATAGCTGTTCCTGACAATTTGTAAATACCTGCTAGATCTAAATTAACGCAGCATTAACGGTATGTAATTGCATCGTTAATTTTATTTATAGATTATTTAAGAGCCTCAGCATAATTAAAATCCAGATCTAATACCAAATCACAAAATGGCAACGCCATTTTGGGAATTGGTATTACTTATAGAGATTTTACCCAATAGATATTGGTGGCGATCGCCGTATTTGCTCTTCGGCAATATGCTTATTTTTTTTATTGGCAATATCTAACCTTACTGCATCGACAAAACGGCTGACTCGAATCGGATCGATCGCCTGTTGAATTTGACCATTACGCTTAAGAGAGCTAGAAACAATGACCCCGTCAGCATATTCCATCAACTGTGGTACATTATCCCATGTTGCCCCAGAGCCAACCAACAGAGGCGTATCGCCACAGGCAATTTTTGCCTCCTGAAGATCCTCAGTTTTCGGGGCATTTCCTGTAGCCCAACCCGATAAAATTACGGCATCGGCAAGCCCGCGATGGATCGTATCGTGAACTGCCGCAGATATCTGTGGGACAGAAATCGGTTGAGCGTGCTTTACCAAAACATCAGCAAAGATTTTGACATCCGTGCCTAGTTCGCGACGATAGCGCAAGAGTTTGTAAGCATCACCTTCGATAATGCCTTGATCCGTTGCCATTACGCCCATGAGGACATTGACCCGAATAAATTTCGCACCAACACAAGAGGCGATCGCTAATGCACTATGACCATCATTCCTCAAAACGTTAATACCCACAGGAATGCCCACCATCTGCTTCACACGGTGCACAACCAGACTCATAGAACTAACCACCGCAGGATCGACGCGATTTTTAGTAAATGGCGCATCAAAAAAATTCTCTACGAGAATCCCATGCACTCCACCTGCGGCAAGAGCTGTGGCTTCCTGTTCGGCGCGATCAATTACCTCTTTTAGGCTGCTCCCCCAACGCGGCGAAGTAGGCAACGGCAAAAGATGAATGACCCCGATTACGGGCTTTGGTGTATCAAATAAACTACTTAAATCCACATGCGTGACGCTTATAAAAAAACTTGAGTAAAAAATTAGGCTCAAAAGCTGAGTAAGTAATTCAGCAAGATTAAATCTAAAATCAGAACCTAGACCGCCTGCTTAGCGAACGGCAAGTATTTCTGGACTTTAAAGTTTACTTCTGAGCTACTTCATTAGCTTTTAATTTAACTCGATCATGAGTGCATAATTTTATCGTGAATTCGATCCCGTCATTTCAATTTCTGACAATTAACTCATAAAGTAGATAGGGTAATAAGTTCTCTGCCTACCCTATGGGTTTATTAACTATGATTAACGCTCCTCATGCCAGAGATGTCTCTACAGATATCTTAATTTTGTCCAATGGACCTGGGGAGCTAACAACATGGGTATATCCCTTTCTAAGAGCTTTAGATCTATCTCTCAAATCCGATGACAAATTCAATGACAAATCCACGGAAGGTTTAGCCAAACTCAAACCACGCATTTCGATCGCTCTATGCCCTGATCAAAATGCGAGCGGACAGGAGCCTCAACTTGCCCAGAGCTTCCCCAATGTGGATCGGGTATTACCCCCAGAACAATTTTTTGATTTTTTACTGTGGGGCAAAACTCCTCAATGGGAATGGAGCAAGCAGGGGATCGTGATCTTTTTGGGCGGAGATCAATTTTTTACGGTCGTGATCGCCAAACGTCTAGGCTATAAGACCCTAATTTATGCCGAATGGGAAGCCCGATGGTATCGCTGGGTAGATGGCTTTGCGGTGCGGAACCAAGCGATCGCCGCTAAGATCCCTGCCCCCTTACGGGCAAAAGCATCAGTAATTGGTGATTTGATGGTCGATCGTGGGGTCGAACCACCACGTAGTAATGCGGATACAGCTCTAAGAATTTGTTTCATGCCTGGTTCCAAAGAACAGAAATTAAAGATTGGCGTGCCTCTATTCGTGGCGATCGCCGATATCCTGAAACAAAAACGTCCCGATCTCGATCTGGTCGTCCCGCTCGCCCCCACCGTCACTCCAGAAACCCTAGCCCAATATGCCCAATTTAGCTTTCCTACGCCCGATAGCGATGGAGCAACGGCGGTTCTGGTAGAGGGGAATTTGGTTACGGCTAAAGGAGCGGTTATCAAAATTCATGCGGGATTTCCTGCCCATGCCCTGATCAGCAGTAGTCAACTTTGTATTACTACGGTAGGAGCAAATACTGCCGAGCTTGCCTCCCTCAACCAGCCGATGCTCGTGCTATTGCCCACTAACGTTTCCGACATCAAGGTTGGATGGGACGGATTGCTCGGTTTACTTGCATCCACGCCATTCTGGGGAAAGCTGATTAGAACGACGATTAACTCGATCCTGATCGACCAAATTAAAAAAAAGGGACAGTTGCTAGCTTGGCCGAATATCTGGGCGGGAAAGGCGATCGTGCCAGAAATTTTTGGCGTAATTACGCCAACTCAAATTGCCGATGAAATTTTGTTCTACCTTGATCATCCTGAAGAATTAGCTCAAATGCGCGATCGGCTCAAAGAAGTCTGTGGAGAATCGGGAGCCGCCACCAAGCTCGTAGCAATGCTTTTAAAAATGCTATAGCTACATAAAAAATGCGGTGCTTTGCACCGCATTTTTTATGTAGCTATAGACATTACCAGCAAGGAATTTTTTATTAATCAGAGTAATACCAATTCATGAAAGTGTGACAGCACGTTTGTGAATTAAAAACCAAAGCTGAAAATGGCGTAGCCATTTTCAGCTTTGGTATAACATTGGCTTCGGGCTTAAGCGATCGCTCCAGCAGGATAACAAACGTTAGTGCCACCGAGTCCACAATAGCCACCAGGATTCTTGGCTAGATATTGCTGATGGTAGCCTTCAGCATAATAGAACTCTCCAGCATCGCGAATTTCGGTCGTGATGCCTTGTTTCATCCCTGAAGCTTTCAACGCCTCTTGGTAGACTTCGCGTGACTCTTCGGCGAGTTTGCGTTGGGTCTCATTGTAAACATAGATCCCCGAACGATACTGCGTTCCCTTATCATTGCCCTGTTGCATTCCTTGGGTGGGATTATGGGATTCCCAAAATACCTTCAGGAGATCAGCATAGTTAATTACTTGGGGATCGTATACGACTAGCACCACCTCATTATGTCCAGTCATCCCCGAACAAACTTCTTCGTAGGTAGGATTAGGAGTTAATCCTGCGGCATAGCCAACAGCCGTTACATAGATCCCCTTTTGCTGCCAAAAACGACGTTCTGCTCCCCAAAAACATCCCAATCCAAATACAGCAGTTTCCATACCTTCAGGGAAAGGCGGTTTTAGAGCATTACCATTAACAAAGTGGTGTGATGCGGTAGGAATTGCTGAAGATCTTCCTGCAAGAGCGTCGGCTACCGTTGGAAGGGTTAATTTTTTGCCTAGTCCGAATAACATAGGTTCACTAAAAAAGTTGTTTGCTAAAAAATAAATCGGGCTTTAATTGATCTCAACGTACAAATACGTGTCACGAAATAATTAATAGATATGGCAAGAACTATGCTTAGCTCATCTATATCTTCATTATGCATTTATCTCATAAAAAATTAGGGGCTTTTGCCCCTGAATTCATTCATCGGTTGATTAGTTACAGAGTCTGACCGCTAAATGCAGGAAAGCGGTCAAACTTAAAATCCAGTGAATCATCGTAAATAGTCAGCGAATCTGGCTTGCAGCGCTTAACTACTACAGTTAAACCTTTCGACCCTTCGGTTTCTAAATCTTCTATATAGCCAATTTTCGCAGCCTCAGCTTCGGATTCATTGACAAATGGCCCAAAATAATAAGTGCAACGTGGGAAATCTGTGACAATTTCAACCCACACAGCTAAGCCCAACATTTCCAGAATTGATATGAAAAAGTTCTTAAACAATTGACCACCCATGGTTTTACATAGCTAAAGTGAATGGTTTGGTTAGACAAGAAAGCTTTAGCACTAAAGCTTTCTTACTATATCTTTATATAACTTAAAACAGGACTTCAAGACAAATTGTTCAGGTTTAACGTATTCACCCAACGTTGTCTAAAAATCTCGTACAGAGCCATTCCTGTGGCAACTGAAGCATTTAAGCTATCGACTTTTCCTTCTAAAGGTATAGATACGAGGAAGTCACAGTTCTTCTGAATTGAGAGGCTCAATCCTTCTCCTTCAGCGCCAATAACTAAGGCGATCGCTCCAGAGAACTTTGTTTTGTGAATGGCATCACTGGCTCCTGCCATTGTCCCATAAACCCAAAATCCTGCTTCTTTAATTTTCTCAAGGGCGCGATTGAGGTTGACGACACGGGCAACGGGCAAGATCTCCAAGGTACCTGCGGCAACTTTAGCGACTGTCGCTGTAATTCCTGCGGCTCGGCGCTGGGGGATCACGAGAGCCTGTGCTCCGAGCGCGGCTGCACTCCGAATGATCGCGCCTAGGTTATGGGGATCGGTAATGCCATCAGCAATCACGATGACGGGTTGGGCTGATTTTTCCTTGGCACTAGCAATTAATTCATCGAGGTCAGCATATTCGTAAGCCGAGACCTGAACGGCGATCCCTTGGTGTCTGCCATTGTCAGTAATCCGATCCAGTCTGGTGTTATCCACTTCATCGACTACGGCTCCTGCGGCCTTTGCCTCGTCAATTAGTGGCAAGAAATCGGGGGCATAACGTAGTCTGGGCGTGACCCACACACGGTTAATGCTGCGATCGCTATTGAGTACCGCTTCAACGGCATGGCGACCATAGACAATATCGGGATTCTCAGGATTATGGACTGGTGCAACGATGCCTAGTTCTCCATCAGGATCGACAGCTCGTCCGATGGGTGGCAAGGAGCGGCGCTCGAAGTTAGGTACGGTGCGATCACCAAAATCACGATCTCCAAATTTGCGATCGCTAAAATCACGATCAAAGCCACGCTCTGAACCACGCTCTAAGCCACGGCTGGAACCACGCTCTGAGCCACGATCGAAACGTTCGGGGCGATCGCCACGTTCAAATTTTTTATCGCCGAATTTTTTATCAGCGAATTTCTTATCGCCAAATTTTTTATCAGCAAATTTCTTATCGCCGAATTTTTTATCAGCAAATTTTTTAGTGATTGGTTTATCAAACTTGCGGTCAAATTTGGGCTCAGCCGATGAGTTCGTACTTTTTTCAAAGCCCCTTTCAGGACGGCGATCGCTATATTTAGAATCCGTACGGCGATCGGTACGATCCGTATACTTTGCTTCAGAGCGACCATCAGCACGTTTCTCAAAGCCTTTTTCTAAGGATTTGTAGGGCTTCTCAAAGGATTTGTCAGCAACACGCTCGGGACGCTTATCATTGCGCTTGTCTGCATATTTACCACCAGCTCGGCTATCGGAGCGATTGTCAGAACGCTTATCAGCACGTTTATCTGAGTATCGGTCGAAAGACTTTTCAGAACGCTTTTCAAAACTTCTGTCTGCGTCTCGGTCGGAATTATGGTCGGATTGTCGGGATTTCAGTCTAGGTTGCGATGTCATGGCGGCGCTGGGGTATCGATATGGCTAATTAGCTGAGTAAAAATTTTGTCGAGGCGATCGCGATCGGTTAAGTAAAGATAACCAATCAATGCTTCAAATCCTGTTGCCTTTTGATAAATGTTGGGATCGACTTTACGCGATATAGATCCCGCAGCATTGCGCCCGCGTCTTACGAGGTCGGACTCAAAGTCTGTGAG
The DNA here is from genome assembly GCF_006861605.1 of Pseudanabaena sp. UWO310. Lineage (NCBI taxonomy): Bacteria > Bacillati > Cyanobacteriota > Cyanophyceae > Pseudanabaenales > Pseudanabaenaceae > Pseudanabaena > Pseudanabaena sp. UWO310. Next base: position 7,860 of record NZ_SELU01000068.1, read on the forward strand.
ATCGAGTTTTTCGAGAAGTTTTGCTTGTTGCTCTGCTCTAACTTGACTGACTACAAGTTGGTGATACTGTTTGGCAGTGCGTGGCGGCAGTAAATAATGCAGACGCATTTGCATCTCATAAACAGCATCGCCAATATAGGCTAGGGCAGAGGTTGGGATCTCAGCGATATTTTCAACGATTGGGCTAAGAGACATTACGAGATAATGCCATTACAGAATAATTTGCTTGCGTACAATGAATAACGAGAATAACGGAATAATGATGGAATGACGACAAAATATCTAGATATTTGTCAACCCTTTGATATTTACATTTATTTCAGACATTGATGGGCAAGCTATGCTTGCCCATCAATATGTATAAATTTTGTCTCATGAATATCATAACAGCAGTTCTGATATTGGGAATAGATTTTAGTGCCCGAAACGTTAAAAACAAACTTTACACACTAAATAAGCAACTCACCGTACGAAATTGGCAAACAAATCTCCCATAAAAGTACCTTGTTGGGCAGAGCCTATGGAAGGATTGAGATTCGCGGTAAGAAACTTAGAGTATGTGAAGTTTGTTTAATTTATCAATTTCGTGATCGCATTTGTGACTGCATTTGTGATCGCACAAAATATCAAGTCTAGAAAATTTGCCCCATAATTTTCTTTGTATTTTTCCTGAAAACGAAAAATATCATTAAGTTCAAGTTGATTTTTACACTTTTTGAGATTGATTCGAGATTGATTCGAGATTTGTTGGGAGGTGCAGATTGCTTGTTTTTGGGTTAGTTATTTTTGAATTTGGTTAATATCTATTTGATTTTTTTGCTTGGTTACTTGATTTGGTTACTCGATTTAGCCACTTGATTTAGTCACTTGATTTAGTCACTTGATTTAGTCACTTGATTTAGTCACTTAGTCTTTACTTGTTTTTGCCAGCTTTGCCAGAGCTTCATCGATTGATGTTTGAAGTGTCAGAAATTGATCTAATCGAACTAGTTTGACCGTTTGGGTGACTCTAGCGTTGGTGATGATTTGGAGGGTTCCATCCAAAGTCTGAGTTTTTTTTGCCATTTGCACCAAAACTCCAAGTCCAGAACTATCAATAAAATCAATGGTTGACAGGTCTAAAATCACATTATGAGGGCCATCTTCGACGCACTTGCCTATCACTTTCTTAAAAGCTGGCTCAGAAAAAGCGTCTAGAAGACCTGCGAGGCGTATTAATTGATAATTGTCCTTGACTTCGAGGCTGCCTCTTAAACTCACAGTCAAGGTTAACGGTTCAGGAATAATGACCTCCAAGGGGTAAGAACGTACCTTAATTTGCGGGTATATTGTATTTGCTTTCTTGACGCTTGTCCAGAAAATACAAAAAATAAAGGACATAATGCCATCTTTAAGCCCTGCCCGATATCACAAAAGTAGAAAAGGCGGTTCTTTTTCGCTTTTCTTTAAGCTAATCCCCTCTCCATCAAGGGGCATGGCGCGTGAGTAACCGATTTAGTTTTATACTAAAAAATCTGCCCAATAACCCATCAGATTGTTTATGCCATCGATCGCCCAAATTCGCCAAACCTTGTTAAATAAAGAGCGATCAGCAACTGAAATTGCTCAAGAGTTTTTAGATCGCATTGCTCACCTAGAGCCAAAACTGCATAGCTTTGTTACGGTAACTCCTGAAGTGGCGATCGCTCAAGCCCAAGCCATTGATGCAGCGATCGCCGCAGGTGACCCACTGCCAATTCTGGCGGGAGTGCCCATAGGTATTAAAGACAATATGTGTGTCAAGGGGATGCCCACCACCTGTGGCTCCAATATGCTGAAAAACTTTGTGCCACCCTACGAAGCCACAGTTACGGCAAAACTGCGTGCGGCTGGAGCCGTGATGGTTGGCAAGACTAATCTTGATGAATTTGCGATGGGTAGCTCGACCGAAAACTCGGCGATCGCCCTCACGGCAAATCCTTGGAATACCGCCTATGTGCCTGGTGGGTCGTCGGGTGGTTCTGCGGCCGCAGTATCAGGAGGGGAATGTATTATTGCTACTGGCTCGGATACGGGCGGCTCGATTCGTCAACCTGCATCCTATTGTGGTGTTGTCGGACTAAAGCCCACCTATGGACTAGTCTCAAGGTTTGGCTTAGTCGCTTTTGCTTCCTCACTCGATCAAATTGGTCCCTTTGCCAATACCGTGGAAGATGCGGCGATATTTTTAAGGGCGATCGCGGGTTACGATCCCAAGGACTCCACCAGCATTAACATCGAGATTCCTGACTATGCGGCTTTATTAACCCCAGACTTAACCCAATCCCTAAAGGGCAAAAAGGTCGGCGTAATTACCGAAACCTTTGGTGAAGGTTTAGATAGCGAAGTTGAGGCTTCGGTGAGAAAGGCGATCGCGCATATGGAAAGTATGGGCGCAGAAATCTATGAGATCTCTTGCCCCAGATTCCGTTATGGACTCCCCACCTATTACATCATCGCCCCCTCCGAAGCATCGGCAAACCTCGCTCGCTATGATGGCGTTAAGTATGGCTTTCGCGATGAGAGTGCAGAGAACCTGCTGAGCATGTATGAGAATACTCGCGAGCAGGGTTTTGGGGCAGAAGTAAAGCGGCGGATCATGATTGGCACATACGTGCTATCGGCTGGTTACTATGATGCGTATTATCTGAAAGCGCAGAAGGTGAGGACTCTAATCGTTCAAGACTTTCAAAAAGCTTTTGAGCAGGTAGATGTTTTAGTTTGTCCAACTGCGCCAACTACGGCTTTTAAGGCAGGAAGCAAGACCGAAGATCCTCTAGGGATGTATCTATCGGATTTGATGACCATTCCTGTAAACCTTGCTGGCTTGCCAGGAATTAGTATTCCCTGTGGATTTGACTCGAAGGGAATGCCCATCGGTTTACAAATGATCTCTAATGTCTTACGAGAAGATGTATTGTTGCAAGTTGCCTATGGCTACGAGCAATCTACGGAATGGCACAAACAAAAACCTTCCCTATAAACCCAAAAGCCTTGCAATGCAAGGCTTTTGGGTGCACAACCCGAAGAATTGATTGGCGGCGCTTCGCGCCGCCAATCAATTCTTCGGGTTTGATTTGTCTTAAGTCAGGACATCAAACCCAATAGAGAGTTGCGGCGCGAAGCGCCGCAACTCTCTATTGGGTTTGATTTTTGTCCTAATATTACTGACTACAGCTATATAATTCGCATAATTCACGAAAGTGTGACAACACTTTCGCGAATTGGTATTAAACCGTGGGTGGTAAGACTTTCAGGGGAGGCTTAGGCTTAGATTTCTGGGAGGGTTTAGAAGGTTTATGGTTGCGATTTTTCCAACGTTCTTGCATTGCCTCCATATAGACATAGAAAACTGGAGTAATGTAAAGCGTTAGCATTTGCGAAAACACCAAGCCACCAACTACCGCCAATCCCAAGGCGCGGCGAGATTCAGCACCTGCACCTAAACCAAGAGCGATCGGTAAAGTTCCCATCAGGGCTGCCATCGTGGTCATCATGATTGGGCGGAAGCGAACTAAACAGGCTTCATAAATGGCATCATAGGCGGTGCTACCTGACTTGCGAGCGCCGATCGCAAAGTCCACCATCATAATTCCGTTCTTCTTCACAATCCCGACTAAGAGAATAATGCCGACAAAGGCATAAACGTTTAGTTCGCTCCGAAAAATAAGTAAGGTAAGCAATGCGCCGAATCCCGCCGATGGGAGACTCGTAAGAATGGTAATGGGATGGATAAAGCTTTCGTAAAGAATTCCAAGAACGATATAAATTACCAAGATGGCAGCTAAAAGTAACAGTCCTAGCCCTTTTTGGGAGTCTTGGAAAGCTTGAGCCGTTCCTTGGAATTTTCCTGTCGAGGTAGCAGGTAGAATTTCTTTAGCTAGTTGCTCGATTTTGCCAACTACATCACTGAGAGATATTCCAGGTTTGAGGTTAAAGGAAATTGTGACCGCAGGTAATTGCGATGCGTGGTTAACCGAAAGCGCACTTACGGTTTGCTTGAAGGAAGCAATAGTACTCAATGGGACTAGCTGCCCGCTACTAGATCGCACCGATAGTAGTTCTAGGGATTTCAAGTCCGCTTGATATTCTGGAGCCAAGCCCACAATTACAGAATATTGATTGTCTGTACCATAAATGGTTGAGACTTTTGCCGTGGAATAGGCGTAGGAAAGAGCGGATTCGATCTGGGTTGCGGTGATACCGAGGGCGGAGGCGCGATCGCGATCGATATCAATATTGACTTGAGGATTTTTAATCTGTAAGTCGCTAGTAACGTCTTGCAGGCTATCCAATTGACGCAGCTTCGCTTCTAGTTCAGGTGCGGTGCGATAGAGTCCCTCTAGGTCAGTGTCAGAAACCGTATATTGATATAGAGCCTTGGATATTTGTGCCCCCAGTCTGATCGCGGGCGGGTTTTGCAAGAAGACGCGAATACCAGGGGTTTTAGATAACTTGGGACGCAGATCTTGAATGATTTGTTCGACATTCCGCGATCGATGGCTGCGTTCTTTTAAGCGCATAAACAAACGCCCATTATTCGGAAGTGCAATAGTACCACCCGCACCTACAGCGGAGTAAACTGCCTCGATATCAGGATCTTGGCTGACAATTTCGGCAAGTTTGGCTTGATGTTTGACCATTTCATCAAAGGAAATACCTTGGATTGCCTCCGTAGTTCCTAAGATTTGCCCAGTATCATCATTGGGGATAAATCCTTTGGGAACTAGCCCAAAGAGAATGATTGTCGCCACCAAAATGGTCGCCGAAATAGCCATCGTGATCCGATGGTATTTGAGGGAATAGCGCAAACTCCAAGCATAAAAGCGTTGAAAGAAGTCGCCTTGATTTCCTAAATTCTCTAGGCTTGGGGAATCGTGAATATGCTCATTGTGATTATATTCATCGTGATTATATTCGTGATGATGCCCGTTATGATCGCTATGCCCGTTATGATTCCCGTTATTATTCCCGTGATTATGCCCGTTACTAATATCGTGATGATGTTCGTTCGCGATTCCAGTTGAGATATGGTCATCAACGCGATCGCTTTCGGCAATATTTACAATTATAGGCTTGCCACTATGCGTCGTATGTTTGAGAAATCGACTGCAAAGCATGGGAGTTAAAGTCAGCGAGACAAATCCCGAAGCGAGAATGGCAACGCTAATCGTAACGGCAAACTCCTGAAAGAGACGACCGATAATCCCCCCCATAAATAGGATGGGAATGAATACGGCAACCAAGGAAATCGTCATGGAAAGAACGGTAAAGCCAATTTCCTTTGATCCATCGATCGCCGCTTGAAATCCAGATTTCCCCATTTCTAGGTGACGCACGATATTTTCCAGTACGACCACCGCATCATCAACAACGAAACCTACCGATAAAGTAAGCGCCATTAAAGATAGATTGTCGAGGGAATAGCCCAGTTTATACATGACAGCAAAGGTTGCCACTAAAGAGATCGGTAGGGCGATACTGGGAATCAAGGTAGCTGAGAAGTTACGGAGAAATAGGAAGATCACCATCACCACTAGGGCGATCGCTAATAGCAGACTGAACTGCACATCTTCGACGGAAGCGCGTACCGATTGCGAGCGATCGTACAAAATTTCAATATCAATCGCCGCAGGAATTTGTTCGCGGAAGGTAGGGAGCAGTTTTTTGAGCGTATCAACGATCGCAACTGTATTCGTTCCTGGTTGGCGTTGGATGGTCAGGATGATCCCTCTCGTACCGTTATACCAAGCTGCGAGCTTATCGTTTTCGACGCTATCGCGCACTTGGGCAATTTCATTCAACCGCACGGGTGCGCCATTGCGATAGGCTGCAATTAAAGAGCTATAAGCCTTTGCATTGTTTAAACTCGCATTAGTACCAATGGTCAGTGTCCGATCGATCCCATTGATACTGCCCGTGGCTTGTTTGGAATTTCCCTGAGCGATCGCTGTGGTTACTTCATCAATACCAATACCTTTAGCTTTCAAGGCTTGCGGATCGAGATCGATCCGTACGGCATATTTTTGAGCGCCCAAGACAGATACGAGAGCCACCCCATCGACCGTTGACAATCTCTGGGCAAGAAGATTTTCCGCATACTTATTTACTTCCGACAATTGCAGTACTTCTGATTTCAGGGCAATGTAGAGAATAGGCAGATCGGCAGGATTGACCTTGCTATACTGCGGTGGACTCGGTAAGGTGGGCGGTAACTGCTTAGCAGCTTTGGTAATCGCCGCTTGCACATCCGCTGCCGCACCATCAATTTGGCGATTGAGGCTAAATTGCAAGGTAATCTGCGTGCTACCGATCGCACTACTGGAGGTCATCGAATCCAATCCTGCGATCGAGGAAAACTGCCGCTCTAGAGGAGTTGCCACCGAGGAAGCCATCGTTTCGGGGCTAGCCCCGGGCAGAGCCGCCGTTACGCTAATCGTAGGAAAATCCACCGTAGGCAGATCGCTAACGGGCAGTACTTGATAGCTAATCGCCCCAAACAATAGAATCGCTAGCATGACTAAGGTGGTCATGACTGGGCGCAAGATAAAGGTTTGAATATTCATTGGTAATGGGGAATTGGTAATGGGTGATTGGTGATTGGTGGCTTACTTTTTGCTTTTGTCTTCTTTATCTTTCTTTTCATCACCCTGATTTTGCGCTTCCTTTACCTCGACCTTGGCGTTGGGCGATAGGGCAAACTGACCATCGGTTACTACTTTTTCGCCAGCTTGCAATCCTTCAGAAATTGACACCTCACTGCCCACGGTATTACTTACTTTCACGGGACGGATTTCCACCGTGCTATCTGATTTGAGGACATAGACAAATTGACCTTTCTGTCCCGTTTGGACGGCTTGGGTGGGAACTGAGAGCGCATTAACTTGCTCGGTCAAATTCAGCACTACATCTACTCGCTGACCGGGAGTGAGGCGATCGTCTTTGTTATTGAAGGTTGCCTTGAGTGTTACGGTTCCCGTAGTTGCATCGACTAAGCTATCAATAAAGGTCAGTTCACCTTGAACTGGGCGCTTATCGTTGGGCAGCAATACATCCACCTTGAGCTTGCCGAGTTTTTGGTATTGCTTTACCTGTGCTAGCGATCGCTCTGGAATTGTGAAGGTCACATAAATCGGGCGAATCTGGCTGATCGTCACTAATGGAGCATCCGCGTCAGCTTTAATCAAATTCCCCTGATTCGATTTGACACTACTAACTCGTCCATCGATCGGTGAGTAAATATCGGTGTAGGAAAGTTGGACTCTAGCATTTTCAATCGCCGCTTCTCCCGCTGCTAAGTTTGCCTTCGCCGATTCAATATCGGCTCTGGTCGATTCTGCTGAAGCGATCGTCGTGTCGATCGCACTACCCGAAGCATTCACATTGGCTTGAGATACGCTGGCATTAGTACGAAACTGTTCGGCTTGGGTGCGACTGATTGCGCCTTCTTGATAGAGTCGGTCGTAACTTTTTCGTTGAAAATCAGCAAACTGCAACTGAGCCGAGTCGCGATCGCGATTTGCCTTGGCTTGGGTAATGGTTGTTTCGGCCTTGACTTGATTGGCGATCGCCTGTTGTAGCTGCGCTTGGTTGCGAGATTGATTAGCGATCGCCTGTTGCAATTGCGCCTCTAAAGGACGCGGATCGATCCGAAATAGCAAATCCCCTTGCTTGACATCCTGTCCGTCCTTAAACGCGACTTCGATTAACTGTCCGCCGATGCGAGATTTTACCGATACGGTGGCATAGGCTTCAGCCACACCAGTACTGCGAATTTGGACGGGTAATGTTTTTTGAACTACAGGCACTACGGATACGGGCACGGCAGGACGGCGTTCTTTGCCTGACTCCGCCTGAGACGATCCGCAAGCCGTCAATAAGCTGGGGGTTGCTGCGGCAACCATAATCAGGAGCGATACAGATAGAAAAGGATGTCTCATGGTTGTCAGGCAAATTGCAACTACTTTGGAATAATTTGGAATGAGTTGGAATGAGTTTGTTATATGCTGATTGTTAATTTAGCTAACTATTAGTAGTACTACATTAATATATCTACCTAGTCAAGATGGATACATCACCTACTGCCAATTCATCTATAGGTTCATCTATAGGTTCATCTATGAATTCCTCTATCAGTTCATCCATAGCTTCATCGCGGATCTCTCACCATATTTGTGCCAATCGAATTCTAGATGTAGTCCCTGCGGTAATGCGATGTATTCATGCGGAAGTGCGCCAGCAAAAATCAACTTGTCTCACCATTCCCCAGCTACGCTCCCTTGATTTTTTAAAAACTAATGCGGGTGTATCCCTAGCAGAATTAGCCGACTATTTGGGCATCAGTAGCGCTTCTACTTCCACCATGATCGAGCGTCTCGTCCAAAAGGAATTGGTAACTCGCACCGTCGATCCTAATTTAAAAAGACAGGTGATTCTCAATCTCACAGCCGCAGGCGAGGAACATCTCCACCAAGTCCTTCAAGAAACAGGCGATCGCCTTGCTGACAAGTTAGAGCAGATCACCCTAGAGCAAATCCTTCAATTAATCAATGGACTGGGAGAACTACATCAAATATTTATGGATTGTGGTCTAGATCCCCGATTAGTCAACCCAACAGGTCGCCTATCGTCACGCTAACTCCTTGATATTTCGATTTCCTCTCACAGAATGCAGGTATAGCTATAGCCAAATAAGTTAAGACATAAAACCCAGAAGAGTATTGCGGCGCGAAGCGCCGCAATACTCTTCTGGGTTTTGTTTTTGTCCTAACATAACTGGCTACTGCTATAACAGCGATTAGATTCGCAAGCCCGCAATATTTCGGCATGGCTTATTGCTACACTAGCAAAGTAATTCCCCATGATTTCTCTATCCATGTCCTGTCCAGTTCCTAAAGATCAACAGCCGCTCAATGAATATGTCGAGCTTAAGGAAGCTTTCTTTTATCGTTGGGCAAAATTAGGGCGATCGCAATATTTACGCATGTTATTGCTGATCTGGTTGGGGTTTGCGATTATTTTTTCGCCAGTCGCCATCAGTATTCAATCCCCTAGTCGGCATCTATGGCAGTTTATTTGTGTTGCGAATATTGGCGGATCGGTGGGGCTAGTTTTGCCAGTGCTGCTGCTGCTATCGGGATGGGGACATGTGAAACAACGCCTTGACAGTGCCAAAATTTTTTATGAAGAGTCAGGCTGGTATGACGGACAAACATGGGAAAAGCCTGAAGCCGACTTAGCGAAGGATCGGTTGCTGGTAGCCTACGAAATAAAACCAGTGATCGCCAGATTACAAAAAACTCTATTGGGCATAATTGGGATTCTATTGTTAAGTTTCGGCATTTTAAATATTTTGCATTAATTGTAGTTGGACGTTAGCCAAAACCCGTAGCTGACGCGCAGCCTCAGCTACGGGTTTTGGCTATGGCTTTTAATTAGATAGTGAGGACAAATTAAACCCCTAAAGATGAGTTGCGGCGCTTTGCGCCGCAACTCATCTTTAGGGGTTTATGTCCTAAGTAAACCTTACGTTGCTATACATCTAGCGAGAGCGATTAAGCCCAGTCGGGTGAAGATAATTCGGCAAAACAAAGCTTAATATATATTTACATAAAAGCAAAAAGTCCAGCAAAGCTGTAAAAAGCTTCTTAAGCTTTCACAAAGAGATTTTCCGAGCTACATAAGAACTTATAAGAACTAAGGTGCCTAAATATGACAGTTTTAGACCAATACTTTGAACTCTCTGATCGCGCTAGGGAAGACGACAAAGCATTTGATGAATTGGTGGAATTGTTCGCTGAAGAAGCCGAAGTTCAACCTGCGGGAGCCCGTAAGGTAGTTGGTAAGGATGCCATCTCACAACTGTATCGCCAGTTTTTTCAGACCTATTCAGGAATGCAGCGTGTTTGGACGACCAGAAGGACGGAAAATGGACTAGAAGCCATTTGGGCGATCGCGGGCAAGCGCGATAGTGGTGAACTATTCGCGATGCAAGGCAGACATATTGCTGAAGTCGATGCCCAAGGCAAAATTTATGCCTTAGAAGTTCATGTCTCCAAAGCTAATTGATCTATCACCTGAAGAATATCTTGCCAGTTTCGATAAATTTGGCATTCACCTTGGTTTAGAGCGTATTCAACAACTGCTCGATTCCTTGGGAAATCCTCAAAATCAGATTCCCGTGATCCATGTCGCAGGCACAAACGGAAAAGGTTCGGTTTGTGCTTTTTTACTGTCGATTTTGCAAGCGGCGGGTTATCGGGTTGGACGTTACACCTCGCCACATCTGATCGATTGGCGCGAACGGATTACGATTAATGGCGAATGGATTAGCCATCAGGATCTTTTCGTAGCTTTGAATCAGGTAGAGGCGGCGATCGCTCCTAACTTGCCGCCAACCCAATTTGAAGTCATTACGGCGGCGATGTGGTGGTATTTTGCGGAGCAAAAAGTCGATATTGCCATTCTCGAAACGGGTTTAGGGGGGAGACTAGATGCGACGAATGTATGCGATCGCCCTTTAGTTTGCGCGATTACATCGATCGGGATGGATCACTGTCAACAATTGGGCGATACCTTGGCGGCGATCGCTTCCGAAAAAGCAGGCATCATCAAGCCGCAATGTCCTGTTGTCATCGCCGAAAACGATTCTGAAGCGATCGCGGCTTTGCAAAAAAAAGTAACAGAATGCCATGCCACTGTAGTTTGGGTGGAGGCTGCTAGGCGGACGGATGCGGGTGCGATATACCAAGATTTTGTCTATCCTTTGCCCCTACAAGGCAATCATCAATTAATCAATTCGGCAGTGGCGATCGCGGCGGTTCGAGTTTTGCAAAATCAAGGCTGGCAGATTAGCGATGAGGCAATCAGGGTAGGCATGGCAAACACGCGATGGGCGGGACGACTACAATGGATGGAATTTAATTTTCATGGAAAGCGGCGCAAGATCCTAATTGATGGAGCGCATAATGTGGCGGCGGCGCAATACCTCCGTCAGTTTGTCGATGAGGCGTTTCCCCAACAACGAAAACGCTGGATCGTCGGCATCTTAAATACAAAGGATCGATTGGGCATTCTCAAGGAACTTTTAGATGCCGATGATTTGCTGTTTCCCGTGCCCGTTCCTAGTCCTGCCACTACGCCACCACAGGATTTAGCTGATTTAGCAACTTCTATATTCAAGGGTTATCCCAAGAGTCATCCTCTGCATTCCCCCAAATTTTATCCTAGTTTAGAGTTAGGACTAGAGGCTGCTTTTGCAGATGGGGGAGAGGAGCGAGAGAATGAGCCGATCATTCTTTGTGGTTCATTATATCTAGTCGGAGAGTTTCTAAGTCGTAATATCTAGTCGGATAGTTTAGGGTTAAACTGAATGCATAAAGCCCGATCACGAAAGCCCGATCGCGAAAGTCAATCATGAATGTTACCGTAAATATTACAGTCAAGCTTCGCCGCCAAACATCGCGCCATAGCAATCCCACCTATCAAATCTTTCATATCGAAGTCGATCCCGATCGCACTACAGTGCTCGATGCCTTAATCAAAATTCAGAGTGAACAGGATGGCTCCATCGGGTTTCGGCGCAACTGTCGCAATGCCATTTGCGGCTCTTGCTCGATGCGGATCAATGGGCGCTCGGGCTTGGCTTGCCAGAAGCAGATCGGCGAAGTGATGGGAGAGAATGATACTGAATTGGTAATCGAACCGATGCAAAATCTCCCTGTCATTAAAGACTTGATCGTGGACATGACTAAATTTTGGGATAACCTCGCTAAGGTCGATCCCTATGTCTCCACTGCATCGCGGCAAATTAGCAAAACTGAATTTTTGCAAACTCCCGAACAGAGAGCCAAGCTCCAAGCGGCTGCTAATTGCATTCTCTGCGGTTCCTGCTATTCCGAATGTAATACTGCTGCGATCAGCGATCGCTTCGTTGGTCCCCATGCCTTAGCCAAAGCCTATCGAATCATGGCGGATAACCGCGACGATCGCACTGAGGAACGAATCCAAAAATATAACGAATCGGGATTTGTCTGGGACTGTACGCGCTGCTATAACTGTAACGAAGTCTGTCCTGTGGAAGTGCAACCCCTAGATCGAATTTCCCAAATTAAACATGAAATTCTTGCCAATCCCGATCTGCCAGAATCCACCGCTCAACGCCATCGTTACACAATGGTTGATCTCGTCAAAGAGGATGGCTGGATTGATGAAAGCAAATTTGGGGTGCGGGTCGTTGGTGATAACTTCCGCGATCTCAAAGGGCTACTGAGCATTTTCCCTCTCGGTATCCGCATGGTTTTAAGTGGCAAAATGCCCTATCCTTGGCAATTCCAAAAATCCGAGGGAGCGACCGAAGCGAAAGCCCTAATTGAAGCGATCGAGAAAGCTAAAAATAAGTAAGGTTTGCTTAGCTAAAGATGAGTGGCGGCGCGAAGCGCCGCCACTCATCTTTAGGCTTTTACGCTGCTATAAGTAACTGGGCATAATTAAAAAAAACATAATCTGTAGCGCACGCTGCGCGTGCGCTCCAGAAAGACTACCTAAAAAATACCTGCGGATTCGTAAAGGCGACGGATGAGGGCGATGATTTTGCGATCGTAGAGAGGATCGATCGCCCAGCGTCCAGTTAATTGATGTAAAACTGGGGCAACTCCCCTAGCCACTAAATGGAATCTTGGCGCAACTACAGGTTTGAAGAGGGGCGCATTACTGGCATAGGCCTTAAGATGCTGAATATGCGCTCTCACACCTGTCCGCCGATCGGCAAAACTTGCACCCAGATTAGTCTTGGAATTAGCGATCGCTCCTAAACTCGCAAAATTATTTTGATCGGGTTCAATCCCCCTACCAAATCGCAAAAAACTGGTTTCCACGCACATCTGACAAAAGGCAATATCGTGATTCACTCCTTCAATCTCGGCTTCCTCTCGATACAAATGGGGTAAGTCACCATAATCAGTGAGCGCAGATTCGTTATTGTTTTTGAGAAACATCAGTAGCTGGACTTCCGATGCATTGCCCACACCCATGATTTGATCGATTTGCCCAACAAAAACCTTAAAGATCGTTTTGAGAGAAAGAGTCCGAGTGGTGCTGTCCCATGAGACAGAAGTATTGAGTTCGCGCAAAGCGATCGCCTGTACATAGACGATGCTTTGATAACGCAGACAACAAGATAGAGGGATTTGGCTGAGATTAAAACCGAGCCGATCGACCAGATCCACAGGGACAAAAACATTTCCTGCAACGAGAATCCCTTTTTCTTCATAGCCCTGACCGTTGAGATTGATACTAATCTCTGGATAGGTTACGGGTTTAACTGAGGTAGGACGATTTGCGGGACTGAAAACGGGAATCGTGGTCGCCGTTTCGTTAATCCATGTTTGTAAACCATCGGCAATGCCGATCGCATAGTCCCGCCGTCTTGTTTGCATCAACAGGCGATCTTGAGAATTGTTGCCAAAAATTACTTCCAACAAGATAGAAGGGATTGCAATTTGGCGACAAAAACTCAAACTACCGATACTCGCGATCGTGTCTGCCTTTGCCCCACGATTGGTAATTTCAGGTACACGCTTAGTCAAGGCATTGGTAAGAATCTCAGCTTGGCGCTTGCGTAAAGCATTATTCGTAATGTAGTAGGCCGTTGCGCCGCGTAATTCCGTCGCATTAGCGATATCAATTTGTAGAGACAACGCGACATCCTGAGATGTGGCTCTGGCATTAACCCAAGCGATTGTTTCTTCTAAATTGAGGTCATCGCTAGGTATGACGATCGCAATTCCACGCGATCTTAATTCAGCAACCACTAAATCTCTTGTGGCCGCTAATTCACTGGTTTCCATCGTTCCACCCGCCATCTCGCAGCGATCGCGAAATGACCCTTCAAAACCACCCTGACCTGCGGAAATAAATATTTTGCCCATATCCCTATCTGCTAGTTGATTTCAGCAAGCAAAAAAGTCTTCGTAAGTCTATCAGCTTTTGTCCAATTTAACTGCTTATTAAGTGATTAGGCATAATTAAAATCCAGACTAACGACCTGTGGCGCAAGCGTAGATTGCGCCACAGGTCGTCAGTCTTATATTTAATTGCACCCAGTTAGGGACTTGCGATTTAATGAAGTACCAAATATAAAACCAGAATCGGTGGCGCGGCGGAGCCGCGCCACCGATTCTGGTAAATCTGGATTGGTATCTTATTTTCTCGCAAGTCCCTTACCTCATAGCTATAGTCAAACGCAATAGAGAGTTGCGGCGCTTCGCGCCGCAACTCTCTATTGCGTTTGCTGTCCTAACTTAATTGGCTATAGCTATATCAGAAGTAGAAGCCGATTATGTTAGGACAAAAATAAAACCCAGAGGAGAGTTGCGGCGCTTCGCGCCGCAACTCTCCTCTGGGTTTTATGTCTTAACTTATTTGGCTATAGCTATACTTTTTGGGCTTGGCTCAGATTTGATGATGAAAACATCAAAATTGGTTTCATAATCATAACTAGTACTGCTGGTTTATTAGGGCGGGAATTTCCCAAAAACACCAATCATGAAAAAAAGAGTTAATCTTACCTTTCCCAAACGAGCTATCAGCATACCGATTACCTATCGGCTTGCCAAGGATTTTAATATTGCCGCAAATATCATTCGCGCTCAGGTTGCCCCCAATAAAGTTGGCAAAATGGTGCTAGAGCTATCTGGTGACATCGATCAGCTCGAAGAAGCCCTAGACTGGATGCGATCGCAGGATATTGAGGTTTCATTACATGGGCGGGAAATTGTAATTGACGATACTACCTGCGTCGATTGTGGTCTCTGCACAGGTGTATGCCCTACGGAAGCCCTTACCCTCGATCCTAAAACCTTTCAACTCAACTTTTTGCGATCGCGCTGTGTTGTCTGCGAACAATGCATTACAGCTTGTCCAGTTAATGCCATATCCATCAATTTGTAAGCTTGATTATAGAGCCGAAAAAAGTCAGATCGCTTACCACAACGTCTCTATTTGACTTAGATTCGACTATTTCGACTATGACTATTTCGACTATAATGATACAAAAAGTAACAATTTTTCACAAACCTTTTAACCAACTAAGTTTTGAGTCATAACTCATGCATTTTGAGTTTTTTTCGTTAGAAATTATTCAAGAATGGATACAGCAGTATGGATACTGGATCGTTTTCTTTGGCATCATGCTGGAGAATGCGGGTATCCCCTTACCAGGAGAAACGATCACCCTAGTCGGGGGATTTCTGGCTGGTAATGGCGAATTGCGCTATCCATTGCTTTTGTTAAGTGCCGTTGCAGGGGCGATTTTAGGAGACAGCGCTGGCTATTGGCTAGGGCGATGGGGCGGTTTACCCGCCCTAGAAAAAATCGGCAAGTTGTTTCGGATGCCCACCGATGAAATTGCGATCGCCCGCGAGAAATTTCGCAGTAGTGCTGATCGAGCCGTATTTTTTGGCAGATTTATCGCCATTTTGCGAATTTTTGCTGGACCAATGGCAGGATTATCGG
This sequence comes from Pseudanabaena sp. UWO310, assembly GCF_006861605.1. Classification (NCBI taxonomy): domain Bacteria; kingdom Bacillati; phylum Cyanobacteriota; class Cyanophyceae; order Pseudanabaenales; family Pseudanabaenaceae; genus Pseudanabaena; species Pseudanabaena sp. UWO310. Next base: position 23,391 of record NZ_SELU01000068.1, read on the forward strand.
GGATGTCCTACTCGCGATTCCTATTTTTTAATGCCACGGGTGCATTAGTTTGGGGAACAGTTACGACAGGCGTAGCCTACTATGCAGGTACTTTAATTCCTTTAGAAACTCTAGTCTCTGGAGTTGTCAGGATTAGCTCGATTATTTTAAGTGGTGTTTTGCTCTGGTTTGCGGCTCCACCAGCCTTCTTTTGGCTCAAGGAAAGAATTAGTAATTGGCGCAACTCAAATCATCCTCAGCCCCCTAAAACCAATCACTCCAATCTCCAATCCGCCTCAGAATCCCCCATCCTTTTACCAATTACCGAAGATAAAGTTGCCGTCAAGCTCGAAAAAGAATAAAGCAAAAAACTGCCGTTTGGCAGTTTTTTGCTTTGCAGATTCTTACTCTCTTTCCACTAAAGAAATAGACATTTAAAACCAATAAATAGCGGTGCAGGGGTTTGCCCTGCACCGCTATTTATATACGGAGAGAGAGGGATTCGAACCCTCGGTTGCTTTCACAACATTCGATTTCAAGTCGAACGCATTCGACCACTCTGCCATCTCTCCCGTTTGGTATTCTAACCTATGGTTACCCCTAACACAAGCAAAAAAATAAAGACTCGCTTTGCGAGTCTTTATTTTTTTGTCTAAGAACGAAGTTTTGATAATTTCAAGTTCCAGTGATCAAGCACCATACGGAAATTATCACGGAAATCATCTTGATCGAACTGTTTACGCTTTGACTGCGGACATCGATAGAGTGTAGTAGCCTAGCTGATTAGGAACTCTCTCCCACTTGCCATCCAATTTACCCTTGGATAGATTCTTGGTGACGCGATCCTTGGCTTGACGGAAATTTTCTACGGAGAGATCGCCATACAGAGCTTTGACAACGCTATCAGCATTAACAAACTCACCTTTACGCTCTTGCAATACCTTCTCGATCGCATCGGTCAAGGTGTTGCCTTGATATAGAGGGCGCATGACTAAGGAACTCAAACGACCAGACTTCTTGGGCTGTGCTGCTTTAGGTGCTTCTACTTCTGCCTTCTTTGTCGCTTTAGGAGCTACTTTTGCAGGAGCGCTTGCCTTAGGAGCAGCCTTGGTTGCTTTAGGAGCCTTGGTTGGTTTGGGAGCAACAGCAACTTTAGTAGCTTTAGGAGCCTTGGTTGCCTTAGCTACAGGTGTCTTTTTCGGCTCTTCGACTTTGACCGATGCGGCTCTACCTCTTTTAATCGTTGAGGTTGGAACTGTTTTCAAGGTTTCTAGAGACAGGGTATAGTAACCAAGTTGGTTAGGAACGCGCTTCCATCTATTTTCACCCTTGCCCTTAGAAAGGTTTTTGGTGACTCGCTCCTTAGCAACGCGGAATACCGTTTCAGTCAAATCACCGTAAAGGATATTTACCACATCATCAGCATTAACGGCTTGACCTTGACGCTCATTCAAAATCTTTTCGATCGCTTCTGTCAGTGTCAGTCCTTCGTAGGCAGGACGAGTTGTCAAAGAACCACGACGATGTCCTCTTCCTCTTCCTTTGGCAGCGGGTGTAGCGACGGGGGCTGCTTCAGGTTGAGCTATGGCTTTGGGCTTGCGACCTTTAGTGGGGGCAGGTGGAACTTCAGCAATTACAACGGGAGCAGCAACGGGAGCAACAGCAACTTCTTTCTTTTTAGCCTTAGCTTTAGGAGCTTCGGCGGGTAAGGTTCCAAGGAGGGCTTCAACGTGAGCGAGTTGGGCACGGGCTTGGGCAACTTTATCTTCATATTCAGATAGGAAGCCTTTCAAACTGCTATGCAAAGCTTGCAAAGTCGCGCCAAAACCTTCTGGCTGTAGGGTTACAGGTAGATCTATAGTCATATTACGGGAACCAAGAGAATTAATGTTAGTTGATTTGATTAGTTTGTTTCCTCATACTTTTACTTATGATAGAAGAAACTCGTCATTCCGTTCTATCACGTTTTGAGAGAACTCGCAATAGTTTAGAAAGAATTCTCACCATTATCTATTTTCTTAGAAGTAAGGCTTTATATAAAGCATCGTCTCTCTTACCAGTTGTCATTTTTTCAACCCTAGTAGAAATTTTGCTTCAGCAGCGCGATCGCTATTGGGATATCTCTCTAGCAAGGTTTGCAAATAACTGAGTTGGTGGCTAAGAAAGAAGCTCGAAAATAGTAGGTCATCTGTATATCGGCTTTGGGGAAACTTAGTCTGTAACTCCGTGATAATCTGATCGATCCGATGTTGATAGTCAGAGACTACATTTCCACCTTTTAGTTCTTCTCCAAAGCTATATCGTTTACCTATGGCTGCTGGGAGTTCATATAAGATTCTTTTTAAACTGCTTTTAAATTGGTTAAAGCTTACAGTAGCAGTTACTCCTGCGGGAGGATGGATATTTTGACTTTCTGAGAAAGTGTGGTTTTCCCACTGGTCAAATAAGGTCATTGCCATCATATATAAAGTTTTTTCTCGAATTGCTGGGGATGTGCGATTGTCTTCGAGTAGTTCCTGATAGATAGAGATGGCGATCGCATTTTCACTATGCTCTTGATATTTAGTCCTAATCTCTTCATAGTCGCGCTTTGATTCGTCGCATACCCACCATTTACGACAACCTTGATAGCCTTGATAGCTTGGGTTTGGCAAAGTATAGCGCTGATAATCATGTAAGACTGGCAAATTTAGACGACCGTTTTTCCATCCGCCGATACCCGCCCAATTTGAGGCAATTTGATAACGCGATTCGGGGGTGTTTTCGATTTGCCATTGGAGGAGCTTTTGCCAGCGCAGTTTTTGTTCGCTCAACAGCGATTTAGTTTCTTTTTTGTATCTAGCCACTGGGTCATACAAACTAGTATGCATTCGCCCACGTTCTTGAGGATAGAAATATGCATCAAGGATGCGATCGGGAAGTGTTTCTAATTTAATATCTTCGGCAGTTTCTAGAGCTTTGGCATAGTTTTGCGATCGCGCATATTGGATAGCGATCGCATATTGCAAAAAGGGAGCTAGAGGCTGATTATCTGGATCTTGCAAAAGTATTTGCATTTGCTCGATAGACAAGCCGACATTTAGCAAGATGCGAATATGGGGAAAGGCAAGATAGCTGGCATCACCATCGCCCATTGGTTGCGCCATCATTTTCATCCAGAGGCGCATTGCTCCCATAATGTCATTATTGTCTTGCAAACTCAGCGCAAGGAAGTAAGAGGCATCATCTGCACCAGAATGGTCTTCGTAGCGATTCAGCCAGTCTTGCCACGCTTCGAGTCGTTCTCTGTCAGTCATTTTCGCATTGCGTTCGAGGATCGTTTGATTGCGCGGCTCACCGTTGAAATAGGAACGTCCAGTCAAGTCTCCATATTCGCGACAGCCTCGGACAAATTTTGATTGGGGATATTTTTCTACTATTCCCAGCATTAAGTAATAAGCGTGCCAATGCCTCGCAGAATAATTTAAATAGCCAGCAAGTAGTGATAGTGGGTAAAGTTGTGGCAAGTCATTCTCCAAAATATCTTGAAGTAATTCTGACCCTTGCTCGTCTCCATGCCGATCTAGTTCTGCGATCGCCCAGATCCGATCTTTGGCTTTTTCTTCATCTGTAGACGGATCATTTGCTAAAGCCCGAAAGAAGGCAAGTCCAAAGGGCGTAATCTCTCCTGCCTTAATTTTGCCCAGACGCTCGACTAAAATACGATCTCGAACATGAATAGATTGTTTTTGATAGAAAGAGATCGCCTCGTTTAGTTGGCTTTCTGTCGGATCTTGCAACTGGTCAAATTTTTCCCATTCGGATAGAGCGATCGACTCTTTTTTCTCTTTGTCTCGATATTCCTCATAGCTGCTATCTACCCTAGTTATCTTTTGTTTTATTTGCTGATAAAACCATATAGTCGTATAGGGGTTGCCGAGGTTGAGAATACCTTCGATACCATACTGTCGTCTCGTTCGATCGCCAAATCTAGCGTAATAGCGCAGTAAAGGATAAGCTTTTGCTCCATAACGCTTCCAAGCAGGATTTTTAACAGGATCGCGCCCCCATTTTGTCTGAATGATATCTTGACGGATGGCTTGAGCGATTTCTTGCCATTGCGGATCGAAGCGAAGGCGATCGCGCAGTACGTCATCAATTTCTAGTTGTGAGATCTCCTCAGGACTTAACGAATCCGCAATTTGAGACATTTCCGCAGGACTAGGAATTTTGTCAGTATGAGAATTAAAGATTCTTGCTGACTTAACCTCTAGTCCAAACAAGCAAACCGTTGCACATACAGACAAAATGTATAGATGTCGCCTTTGCATATCTATCTGGAAAAATTTATTTTTATTTTATTCTAATTAAGCAGTTAAGCATAATTAAAACCCTAAAAGAGCGTACCGCCCGCTACGCGGGCGGTACGCTCTTTTAGGGTTTAGCTTTCATTCATAACTATCCCTGCCCTTTTAATTGCAAGAGAAACTTTGCCTCAGCCGCGCGATCGCTATTGGGATATCTCTCTAGGAGGGTTTGCAGATAACGGGGTTGATCGCTGAGAAAGAAGCTGGAAAATAGCAGGTCATCTATATATTGGCTTTGAGGAAACTTAACCTGTAACTCCGTAATGATGCTGTCGATGCGTCTTTGATAATCCGATCGCATCGCTTTTTCGCGATCTTCGTAATCTTGATAAGCATATCTGCGACCGCTAGTACTCAATTGCCGATATTGGATACTAGCAGTCACACCTGCGGGAGGATGGATACGTTGGGTTTCTGCGAAAGTGTGATCTTCCCACTGGGCAAGGAGAGTCATCGCTACCATATAAAGCGTTTTTTCGCGAATAGCGGTGGAAATACTACTATCTTCAAGCAATTTCTGATAGAGAGAAAGAGCAACCGCATTTTGACTGCCTGCTTGATATTTGGCGAGAATTTCCGCATTACTGCGTTGAGATTCATCGCATACCCACCAATCGCGACAATTCCAATCGGTGGGAAGGAGATAGGCTCGAAATCCGTCCCATATGGGTAAATAACCATTTTCCCAACCACCCATACCTGCCCAATTGGAGGCAATTTGATAGCGCGATTCAGGAGTATTTTCGATTTGCCATTGGCGTAGTTTTTCCCAACGGAGTTTTTGCTTGCCGAGCAATTTTTGTGATTCCTTCTTGAAATTTGCTACCCGATCATCCTGTCCCCACCAGTTTCCCTGTGGATAGTAGTAGTCAGTAAGTATCCGATCGGGAATAGTATCTAACTTGATATCTGCTGACATCTCTAAAGCCTTGGCATAATTTTGCGATCGCGCATATTGAATAGCGATCGCATATTGCAGCATTGGCGCAAGGGGTTGATTATCGGGTTCTTGCAGGAGTGTTTGGATCTGTTCGATGGACAATCCGACATCTAACAGGGTTCGCACATGGGGAAAAGCGAGGTACATCGCATCGCGATCGCCCATGGGTTGCACCATCATTTTGAGCCAGAGGCGCATCGCTCCCACGATATCACCATTCGCTTGTAAACCTAGGGCGAGAAAGTAGTTTGCATCATCTACCCCTGAATGAGTGGGGTAACGATTGAGCCATGCTTGCCAAGCATTGAGACGTTCCTTCTCGGAGCGTTTGGTATTGCGATCGAGAATTTCCTGACTGCGCGGTTGTCCATCAAAATAGGAACGTCCCGTGAGATCTCCATATTCGCGACAGGCGATCGCAAATTTAGATTGGGGATATTTGGTCACCATCCCCAAGAGTAGATAATAAGCATAATTACTTTTTGGAGCAAAATTTTCATAACTGACGATTCTTGAGAGGGAATATAGTTGGGATAAATCGTTATTCAAGATGTTATTGAGGAGTTCTGTCCCTTTAATATCGCCATGGCGATCGAGTTCGGCGATCGCCCACATGCGATCGTTCGCTTGCCGATCATCCGCTAAAGAACGAAAGAAAGCCCGCGCAAATGGGGTAATTTCTCGCGCCTTCATTGCCCCCAACCGTTCGACTAAGATATATTCCTGAGCATCACTCGCTAATTTCTGATAGAAAGCGATCGTGGCTTTAATTTGACCATCGGTGGGTTGTTGAATCTGCTCATACTGTAACCATTCTGATAGCCCTTCAAAATTCTTGCTTTTTTCGTAAGGATTTTTCCCATAAACAGCCTCATAACCGAGGAGTCGCGTTAAAAACTCTAGATTGAATTGGTCGTAATAACGATTGGAACTCTTAGGTTCAAGATTAGCTTTGGCTAAACTGATGAATTCTTCCCGTACTTTCGGATCGTCTAAACCAAATTCTTTCTCCCATTCCTTGCTCTGCGCCTCTGAGTTGTAAGGAGCAATTTCGTAAAAATTGGGATAATCCAAACGCCTCTGAATCTGTCCCTTCAACCATAATGTCGTGTAAGGCTTCCCTAGACTGCGAATGCCCTCAAGTCCATACTTTTGTCTCGTCTCATCGCGGGAGCGAGCATAATAACTCAGTAATGGATAAGCCTTAGCTCCATACTTTTTCCAGACTGGATTTTCGACTCTATCCTTCCCCCATTTGGCAACAATAATATCTTGGCGTACTGCTTGAGCGATTTCTTGCCATTGGGGATCGAAACGAAGGCGATCGCGCAAGATGTCATCGATTTCAAGTTGGGAAATTTCCTCAGGACTGAAGGAATCCGCCAATTTGGACATTTCGGTGGGATTGGGGATTTTGACCGTCCGCGATTGAAAGATTTCTGTTGCCTTAATTGCTACGCTAAACGAGAAGAGCGTGGCGCATATAGACAATATATATAGATGTCGCTTTTGCATTTTACGATCCAAGTTTGACAAGAGGACAGAAGGCTGAATAAGTGGCTAATCATAAGTAAAATTAAAACCTAGAAGAGAGTACCGCCCGCTAAGCGGGCGGTACTCTCTCTGGTTTTAATTTTTAATTATGCTGAACTACTTAATAA
>NZ_SELU01000069.1:0-29954 GCF_006861605.1 Pseudanabaena sp. UWO310
ATTCTGGTTTTATATTTGGTACTTCATTAAATCGCAAGTCCCTAATTATGGGAAGGGAGTAACCGATGAGACAGTGCTAGATGGGTGGCGCTTCGCGCCGCCTATCCTTACCTATTTAGCACTACCGAGGAGACTATACGGATAACGTCTTGGATATCGATCGGTTTGCTCACATAATCATCCATACCCACATCAAAGCAAGCCTGACGATCTTCGGGCATGACATCGGCGGTCATCGCCACAATCCAAACTTGGCTTTTTAAATCTGTGCGAATTACCTTCGTGGCAGTTATTCCATCCATTTCAGGCATTTGGATATCCATCAAAACTAAATCAAATTCATGGTTTTGCAAAAATTGGATAGCTTGTAAACCATCGTTTGCGATCGCCTCAATTTGATAGCCCAGCCGTCGAAACATGAGGCTCGCCACCCTTTGATTAACGGCATTATCTTCTACTAATAGGATTCGCAAAGGTTTTTTTGCTGCCATTTTGCTATCGACAAAGTAATCGCCACCCTTAGCTTGAAGATGCTGAACGGTGCTATCCATCGATACCACGATCGTGAAGTAAAAGGTTGAGCCTTGCTCGGCTAATTCCGTCTGCGGTTTCCACAGCATGGGGGGGACACCACCGATGCGATCTAAACTCTTTACCCAGATCGTACCTCCCATCAACTCTACTAACAGTTTACTAATTGCTAGACCCAGCCCAGTCCCCCCATACTTCCGACCAATGGAAGTATCTGCTTGAGTGAAGGGTTGAAATAAGCTGTCAAGGTGATGGCTGGCAATGCCAATACCAGTATCGGCGATCGCTACCAATAGCTCGTACTTAAGCTCATGTTTGAATAATTTCCGAGGGGAGGCTTGCTGTGGTTTAGGTAAGAGCCTGCCGCTAATTGAGAGTGAAACTTGTCCTTGATGGGTAAATTTAATGGCATTACCTACTAAGTTGAGTAGAATTTGGCGGAGACGTGCGCGATCGCCTATTACTATTTTCGGAACATCCAAAGCGATCGTATGCTGGAGGGTGATCTGTTTATCCGTTGTTTGATTTTTAAATAACTTACAAACATCCCTCACGACTTCTTCGATCGCAAATTCATTTTCTTCAATTGCCATCATACCCGATTCAATTTTTGAGAAATCGAGAATATCGTTAATGATTGTCAGGAGAGATTCCCCGCTATCCTTGATGGTTTTGACATAATCCCTTTGCTCGACCGTGAGCTGCGTCGCTTCAAGGATCTCGGTCATACCAATCACTCCATTCATGGGCGTACGAATTTCATGGCTCATACTTGCGAGAAAAGCACTTTTTGCCCTAGTTGCCTCTTCAGCCGCAGACTTGGCTGTGGAAAGAGCGATCTCGGTTTGTTTGCGCGAAGTGATATCCACTACACGCACTAGGTTAAAACGATTTTCCCCAAAAACAATTTGTTTGACGGAGATATCCCCCCAAAACTCCCTTCCTTTGCGGGTGATATATTCTACTTCTAAATTCCAGTAACCTTTTTGATTTATATCTTGGACAATATTATTAATCTCTTCAGGAGTAAATTGCTTTTTTTGCAGCAAATGACCTTCAAAATTGATCAGTTCGCTTTTACTATTGGCTTCAAATAGTTTGACGGCTTGCTGATTGCAGTCGATGGTAATCGTGGTTTCACTATCTACTATAAACAATGCGTCGCTTGACTCATTGAAGAATAATTCTCTTAGGTCTCGGCTATAGAGAAGTTCCTGCTCTAGACGTTTGCGATCGCTAATATCGATGACTATGCCATAGCGAGCGATTTCGCCATTTTCCCTTCTCAGCGGATCCATATCTCCATCTTTTGTCAGCTCTGGGAGAGAGATCGCCTGTACCCACTTGACTTTGCCCGAAGGGGTAATGATCCGCCATTCATGTTTGAATAGGCTCTGCTTCTCAATGCTATCGGCTACCACGGCATTAAAGATCTCGCGATCGTCAGGATGCGTTTGGTTGGTAATGACTCTAGAGTCCCGCATCGCATCTTCGACGGTCACTTCGTTCAATTCCTCAACTCTGGGGCTGATATATTCAAAATAATTAGACCCATCTGAACGCTTAACGGTAATGTAGATCACTCCAGGCATGTATAGGGCAATTTTTTGGAATCTTAACTTGATTCTTTGCAGTTCCTCTTCGACATGTTTTTGTTGGGTAATATCTGTAGAAATAATAGTGACGATCCAAGCATTTTGTAACGCATCCCAGCGAGAGTGATTTGTTTGGGAAATCCACAGCCACGATCCATTTTTGTGCCTTAGGCGGTAGGTATATTCCCCCGACCTTTCCGCAAATATATCTGTATAAATTTGCGGTTCGATCGCTTGCCAATCGTCAGCATTGATCAGACTGACCCATAGTAATGGATCGGCTTTTAATTCTGCGGCGTTGTAACCACAGATGCTCATACATCCGTCAGAAAGATAATCAGTTTCCCAATTGCTATCGGATCTGACGATTAGTCGGGTAATTACGGCTGTCGTGGAATTGAGAATGTCATTAAGTTTGTTTTCCGATATTTGTAAGGCAATTTCCGCTTGCTTGCGATCGCTAATATCGGTAGTCGTACCAATCAATTTGATTACTTTTCCTTGCCCATCTTGAATGGCTTCACCCCGACTGATCACGTAGCCAATGGAGCCATCGGGACGAATGATGCCATGCTCGACAATATAGGGTGTACCACTAGTGATCGCTTCGTCGATGAAAGCGTTGAGCTTCGGGCGATCCTCCGGAAGGAGCATGTCTAAAAATGTGGTGTGGCTCAGCATCGATTCATCGGTATCGAAGCCGAGAATGCGACATTGCTGTTCCGACCAAGTACTAATTCCTGTCGTTACATCCAACTCCCAACTTCCAATTCTTGCTATGCGTTGAGCTTCTACAAGTGCGCTAGTTTTATGGGCAACTTGCTGTTTTAAGCTCTGCTCGTAATCTAAAGCCCTTCGATCAGCTTCGCGAACTTCAAGCATCATCTGGAGCAGGGCTTCGTTTAAAATCTGCATTTCCTTAATGCTCGTAGCAGGAAGCTTGGGCAGATCGATATGATTTTCGGTGAAAGATTGGGCCGATCGGGTGAGATCGGCAAGCGATCGCGTAATCCGTCTCGACAAGAATAGACTGGTGCTGATAGAAATAAATAGTGCTAGCACCCATAGTAATAAGGTGTGCTGGAAATTAGCATTAATTTCTGAAGTAAAATCTGATTCGGGAACGACGACAACAATTATCCATGCAAGTCCGTTGCGATCGCTGATGGGTAAGGCTTGAGCCAGTTGGCGATCGCCATCGATCGTCAATTCAAATTGCTCTTCATGGTGAATATTTCCCAAATCGCCAAAGCGATCGCGCAAATATTTTGCAGTTACATTGATTTGTGAATTCGCACTGTCGCTAGCCTTTAGTAATTGTTGCTCCTTACCATTGGCAGAAAGGTAATAGGGTTTATGGGATCTTGATGAGGTTGCCACCAAGGTCGCATCCCGTTCCATGACAAAAATAGCCCCATTGGGCAAATTGATGCTTTGCAGAAATCGACTGATCTCTTTTAGGGAGCGAATGGAATAGGTCACTCCCAAAAAATCTTTGTTTTTGAGATCATAGACTGGCTCGGCAAGCGCAACTAATAATTCTCCTGTATAAATATGCGGATATACATTTGTCCAAGTTGCTTTTTCGGCGCGGACGGCTCGTTGAAACCAAGGTCTTTGACGGGCATCAAAATCAATTGATGTTTGGATTGCTGATGCTTTAGAGCCATCAGGATTGAGCGCAAATGTTTCATACTTCCCCCCATTATTGGGAGCGGCGCGAACGCTAAATGTTCCATCATTTAAAAGTTCTACGGCTCGATGTCCGCCCAAGGGATTGCCAAAACCTACGATCGTGATCGGAGACAAGGAGTTAAGTTGCATTTGTTCCCAAGCCTGTTTTTCTTGGCTAGAGAAGTCATCAAAACTCCATACCCCACGACGGAGAGCGCTAATATTATTTTTGTTAACTTGGTCGAGGGCTTGCAAGTAGGCAGTTGTTTTGTCCGCAACTTGATTGCTAATTTCGGTTTTGACGGTATCAGCAAGCCGATTAGCAGATTTTTTCCAATTGCGATACGACAAATAGCTAACTAGTCCCAACGAGCCAAAAATCTGTACTGCAAATGCTATTAGTAAAAGCCATTGCAGAGAGATCCCACGCATAGGTAAGCGTTTAAGTCCTTTCATCATCATTATGGCTGTTTAGAGGCTGAACATAGCAATTCCTAAGCGATTTCTAAGCAATTCCTAAATCCTTTGTAATCGTCTGAATTTCGCAGCCCCCATTTCTCAATTTCATTTCTCAATTTCATTTCTCAATTTATTTAAGCTTTTTATCTCAAACCTCCTGAATTTATTTAGTTTTTTTTAAGCTTTATATTACTAAGTACCTCAGCATAATTAAAATCCTAAAACCTGCGGTACACGTGCAGAATGTGCCGCAGGTTTTAAGATTTTATATTTAATTAAGTCCACTTACTTATTTAATTGATATTTGACTAATATTATTAGACTAATATTATTGGACTAATATCAAGATGTAGTTTAATTACAGTTTAATCCTATTTAATAAATATTAGCAAATCAATTACATATTCTATTTTAACAGTCGATAAGTCTCTATAAGTACTTCAGCATAATTAAAATCCAGATCTAAAACCTGCGGTGCAAGCTGTGCATGAGCTACAGGTTTTAGATCTGGATTTTATATTTAATTGTGACTAGGCTCTTATCAAAGGTACTCATGATCGACTGAGAGGTTTTGCTCACATTAACTTGCTGGCATAAAATTAATTTTATTAATAATTATTTAAGAAATAATTCAATTTCTCCATTAAATATATCTGTAGAGCTACTTTCACTAGCAAAGGTATTAGCAAAAGCCCCTGATTCTAGATGTTTAATAATTTTAAAAAGAGAATTATTGATAATTTTTTGAGGATTTTTATCCCAAAATTTAAGATCTGAGATACTTGTCTGCAACCAAGAAAAATCAAAGTTGTTATTAATATATCCGTAAGCTGAAATATCTTTTGGTAGCTCAGCTACGATCTTTTTAAATTCTTTTGATGAAGCAATTGAAGCGCTATTTTTGATCGTTAGTGCCGATTCTAAAATTTTTAGTGAATTGGATAGATATAGATAGTCTTTGGTTTGGGTATGCAAGGCGATCGCTTTGCCCGACACTTCATCATTTTTGCTATTGTCCGACGCGATGAGCTTTGTCCAGACTGTTACAGGCTGCTGGTCGAGCGATATTTCGCCCACGGTCAGTTTATTTCTGGCTAGATCGTCAAGGGATGCGATCGCTGTTTTTGCGGTCTCGGCATCCTCTACTTTGGCAACTATTAGCCAATCGGGATTGCTATGGGGTTGAGGAATTAAAGCGATCGCGTAGTCACCTTGCGCCCATGTCAAGTTCCTACTCTCTAGAGGAATGGGAGCGATCACTTTTGCCAAGAGGTTTTGCCATTCAGGGGCAAGGGTTTTCTTTAAATTTGCTACGGTTTGTCCGAGGTTATTCCCAATCAAGACCGAACTTCCTGAAGGAATCACACTCGCCATATTTCCCAATATCTTTTGAGAAGTTTTTGGTTCTGGAGATTGATCTGGAGATTGCCCTGTAGATTGCTCAGGCGAGGTTTCAGTACTTTGATTGGCTAGGTTCAAGGAGGTCTTGGCTCTGATACCAGCCTTGTCAAACCGCAAATCCATTACCAAACTTTCTTTGGGGAAATCCTCCCCTAGTTCGGCAAGATTCACATAGGCAACAGCGACCTTGCCATTATTTTTATCAAGAATGGACGCTTGACGAGCGCGATAGGTATCGAGGCTCGCCAGCGCTAAGTCAGGCGATCGCCATGTGGCGATTACCTCTTTTAATACCCTCGAATCGTTCGCAAATAGGACAAATTTACCTAAAATAGTACCCGCGATCGCTGGTCGATCTTCGGCAAAACTGCTCAAAATTGAAACACCCTGATATTGCTCAAAGCCCAAATCAGAACCATTCACCGCTAATCTTTGCCAAAATGCATCAATACTTGATTTGGCAAGATTGCTATCCTTCGCGGCAAAAGCTAATAAATAACCAGATTGCAATCCATTATTGGGTTGGCGATCGAGATCGGTATCGGTTAAGGCAAGCGTAATTTCTTGATCAAGCCAAGGATGAATATCGCGATCGTAGTCAAGCAACCAGTTTTGTTGCAATTGTTGTTTGATGGCTGCCACGGTTTGGCGCACTTCGCGACGTTCGCTAGGCTTGACGGCTAATTGAGAAAATAACTCTAGGCGATCGGGATTGATCAAAAAAGACCAAAATAATGGCGATCGCTGAGGCAAAAAATTAACGGCTTGGGGCTGGGTTTTCACGCCCAGTAAAACATCCCGTGGATTCGCACCCAAAACCTTTGCCACCGTGCTAAAGCTTAGTACCAGTAGCAAAACCCCAACTACCGCAATCCCAACAAAAACAGATTTAATTTTCATAAAGTTAGCTAGTACCGAAAAATAAGTTTTGGGTGGTGCAAGTTAATATCGAATCCTCGGATCGATCCAAGCGTTAATGATGTCTACGAGAATACTAGCAATCGTGACGATGATTGCAAAAAATACGATTATTCCCTGTACCACGGGATAGTCCCTTCCTGAAATCGCCTCAAACAAACGATTTGCCAATCCCGGCCATGAGAATGTCACCTCGGTTAAGACTGCTCCACCTAACATCGAAGCTAGGGTCAAACCGAGAATCGTAATTACGGGAATCATGGCGTTTTTGAGCGCATGGTTAAATAAAATAGCGCTGGGATTAATTCCTCTAGCCTTGGCAGCTTCCACATAGTCAGATTGCAAAGTTTGTCTCAGATTCACCCGTACAATCCGCTCAAAAATGCCACTAATGACGATTCCCAAGCTGGCGGCTGGCAAGATCAGATATTGCATACTCGTCCAGAAACTATTCCAATCACCTTTGAGCAGGGCATCAATGGTATATAGACCAAATACATTAACGGGAGGCTCTGCACTGGCAGGAAATCTCGTCCCGATGGGTAACCATCCCAGTTGTACTGAAAATATCAATTGCAAGATCATCCCTACCCAAAAAAGCGGCAGGGAATAGGTAATAATCCCAAAGAGTCTCCCGCCCACATCCCACTTAGTATTTGGGCGTAATGCTGCCACGATTCCGACTGTCAAGCCGATCGCCAAAGCAATGAGCAAGGCATATATGGCTAGCTCGGCGGTCGCGGGGAAAAAGTTTTTAATAATTTGCCAGACAGTTTGCTCGCGGGTACTAATTGACTTACCCAGATTAAAATGGAGCAGATCCTTCATATATTCCCAGTACTGGGATAACAGAGAACCCGTTAATCCGACCTGTTCGCGAAGCGCGACTTTTACTGATTCAGGAGCACGAGGACCTAAAATCGCATCAATGGGATCGCCTGGGGTCGCTCGCATTAACAGAAAGACGATGGAAGCGATCGCCCATAACATAATCGGGGCAAGTAGCAATCGCGCCGTAATGTAATAGAGCAGAGCTTTGAGGCGACTAGACATAGGCTGAAGCTTTAACTAGACAAATTTCTTAACTATAGCGCTTTGCGTTCTCGGCGCGATCGCAAAATGTAAAAAGTAGCTAGCCCGAAAACCTGTAGCGCACGCTGCGCGTGCGCTACAGGTTTTCGGGCTAGCTACTTAACACGAGTGGCAATAGCTAAGAAATAAGTTGATCGATTTCTCCCACATAAGTACCCAAGCCGATCGCCGTTCGCACCAACGTGCCATGCACATCCACCGCGCTATATTGAGCGATCGCCTCCTCAATCGGAACATCGATGACTTCGCGATTGACCCAGGCCACCATGCGATCGTATTTGTTTTGGGAGATTAAATCCACTGCTGCTACCCCAAAGGCTGCGCCAAGAATGCGATCTAGCGGCGATGGCGTACTGCCTCTCTGCACATGCCCCAAGATCGTAACGCGGCTCTCCATGCCCGTGCGGACGCTAATTTGATCGCCAAGATATTGACCGATGCCACCATAGAGGGTTTGTCCGAGACTATTGGTGTACTTAACTGGCTCTCCCGTTGGCGTTTTGACTGCTTCCGCCACCACCATCGTGCTGAAATTAAACCCTCTCAAGGCTCGATTCATCAGGCGATCGCATACTTCGTCGAGGTCGTAGGGAATCTCTGGAATCAACACGACATGAGCGCCTCCCGCAATTCCCGCACTCACAGCGATATGCCCTGCATCCCGTCCCATCACTTCTAAGATCATGACGCGACTATGGCTAATGGCCGTATAGGTCAGGCGATCGAGGGCTTCCACAGCAACCGTCACGGCTGTATTAAATCCGATTGAGTTTTCGGTTGCCCCCAGATCGTTATCAATTGTTTTCGGAACGGCAACCAAATTCATATTTCCCTGCTGGGCAAGACGACGCAGGATCGCCAAACTCCCATCCCCACCGATACCAATCAGCGCATCCAAGCCCAGCTTGTGATATCCCTCGATTACTTCTGCGGCGCGATCGACAATCGCGCCATCAGGCATCGGATAGGCAAAGGGATTCCCCTTATTCACGGTTCCTAAAATTGTGCCCCCATAACGAAGAATTCCTGAAACTTTTTTCATATCGAGTAACTCCGCCTCGACTGGGCGATTCATTAGCCCTTGGGTTGCGCCCTTAATGCCATAGATCTCCATATCATAATCACGAGCCCGACGCACTACAGCCCGAATTACGGCATTTAGTCCACCACAGTCACCACCACTCGTTAAAATACCAATGCGTTTAGGTTTTGTCATAAATCTTTGCAAAATTTCTTAAGGTCGAGCAGGCGATGAGGAACGACCTTATTTAATAGCGATCGCCCATCACTGCCAAATTATGCTACTCAGATGTGACCGATCGCCGCGATCATCTCTATACAGATTCTGGTATCGCGCTAACGGTCAGACTCAAGTGCCGCCTATTCTTACCGATTTGGCACTACCGAGATTCTAAATATTTGTAAACTTGACAACTGGACATAATTAAAAACCAAAAACCCCTGTGGCTCTCTGCGCGTGAGCCACAGGTTCTTATTTTTCGTAGTTAATCGCGCCTAACTACTTAGCAGGGTTTAATAGGGTAAAAATTTGGCGTATTTTCGATAGTAAACTTACCTTTTAAAAGCAATAGGTAAGCATGTAAACAAATATGTATCCTACAGATCCTGATTCTAAATCTGATGCCTCCAACCAAAAACCTTCTCTTTTAGTAGAGATTGGTAGGGGATGGGAATGGGTAGTTTTCTCGGTAAAAGTTTTGAGCCGTGTGGGCGGTCCCGTTGAAATTGCAAAAACAATTGGTAATTCTGTAAAAATTTTAGCCATCCGTACACTGAAGCAATGGGGAGTTGGAGGCAAGTAATATATGTACAAAAATAATTCAGACTATGAATTTATCCAGCCATTAGAAGAAAATTGGCAAGTCATCAAGCAAGAACTAGAACAACTCAGCAGTAACGATTTTCTCGATTGGCCAGAAAAACATCTCTATGGCAAGGGTTGGCAGACCTTTGGCTTATACGCTTTTGGCATGAAGCTAGGCAAAAACTGTCAGATTTGTCCAGAAACCACTAAACTGGTCGAAAAAATCCCGAATATGGTCACCGCTGGTTTTTCTTCCCTCGTCCCTGGAACACATATTGCAGCCCATACTGGATATCCCGATGGGGTTTTGCGCTGTCACTTAGGATTAATCGGTTGTGATGGATGCAGCCTGCGGGTTGGCGATGAAATTAGAAATTGGCAAGAAGGTAAATGTTTCGTGTTTGATGATACGACCGAACATGAAGCTTGGAATCGCGGCGATCGCACGAGGGTAGTTTTACTAATTGATTTCAAACCTGATAGCCCGATCGCTGAGACAAAAGAGATAGAGAAAGGGGCAAAGACTGATAGTAAAGGCTTTTGGCAAACTATTAAGGGAATAGTGGGCGCAAAATCATAGGCTAATTAAACGCTATAGCCATAGCCATTGTCGTTAAGCCCCAAAGCCCAAAATAGGGTTGCGGCGCTACGCGCCGCAACCCTATTTTGGGCTTTGGGTTTGTCCTAACATAACTGGCTACATCTAGAAATTGAGCCAAGAAGGCGACGCAATGCGTCGCCTTCTTGGTTTTAAAGGATGTTTTGCAAGGAGTTTAAACTTTAGTCAGCCAATGGTGGTAATCGGGAAGAAGCCCATGCACAGCTTTGCTATAGAGATCGCGAAGTTTCTTGGTGATTTCCCCGATCACACCATCGCCTACGGGACGATGATCGAAACTGGTAATGGGGGCAAGTTCAGTAGCCGTGCCAACAAAGAATGCTTCATCCGCAATATATAACTCCGTGCGATCGATCGTACGGGATACGGATTCTAGCCCTAGTTCCTTGGCAGCTAGTTCTATGATCGAACTACGGGTGATACCCTCAAGGATGTTATCGGTGATCGAGCTAGTAATTAATTTGCCATCTCTTACCAAAAATAGATTCATGGCACTTCCTTCCGCTACATGCCCCTCATTAGTTAAGACGACAACATCATCAAACCCCGAAGCATAGCCATCGGTTTTCGCAAGGGCAGTATTTACATAAGCACCATTTACTTTAGCGCGGGCAGGAATGGCATTATCATCTAAGCGCCGCCATGAAGATACCCCTACTTTAATGCCATTGCTAGTGTCGAGATAGCCATCCATAGGCACGCTGAACAAGCAGAAATCGTCGTGGGTATGGGGAACCTTGAGAATCGGTCCAATCCGCAGGTCAGACTTATAGATAATCGGACGTAAATAGGTCGCTGAGTTACAATGATTACGATGGATCAGTTCTTTGGTGATATCGATCATTGCATCAACATCTAGGGGATGCTGCAACCCGATAATACGACAGCTCTGGATCAGACGTTGATAATGTTCTTTGAGGCGAAATGCCGCCATGCGGTTTTCTTCAGGTAACCAATACGCCTTAATCCCTTCAAATACAGCCGTACCATATAGAAATGCGTGGGTGCGGACGTTAATTGTGGCATCTTCGAGAGGTACGAATGTTCCGCGTATATAGGCGTACTGTGAGGTCATGATTTAACACATTTTGATCGTTTGTTTTCTTATCATAATACTTAGGACAAATACTTAAGTAGCTAAGCATAAGTAAACTTAAAACCTAGAAGAGCGTACCGCCCGCTAAGTGGTCGGTACGCTCTCTGGTTTTGGTTTTTAATTATGCCTAGCTACTTAAAAACTAAACCCAGTAAGGGTTTTCAAGTTAAGAAATGGCTACGCCATTTCTTACAGCTACAGTCACTTGACTTAGGACATAAACCCCAAGAATTGACTGGCGGCGCGAAGCGCCGCCAGTCAATTCTTGGGGTTTATGTCCTAGTACAATTGGTGACAGCTATAACTTGGTATAAGCCCTAAATCGAAGTCCTTTATGATATACGCAGAGCTCGCTATCAGTGACAAGGACAAAAATCTGTGAACACCATTGACTACCTTCGCATCAGTCTGATCGATCGCTGTAATTTTCGCTGCACCTACTGTATGCCTGAAGGAGCGGAGGTCGAATATATTCAGGCTCAAGAGAGCCTCACCAATGGAGAGTTAATTACTCTTTTAAAAGAGGTATTTATTCCGCTTGGATTTAAAAAGTTTCGACTGACGGGAGGAGAGCCCCTACTACGCCGCGATCTGGTGAATTTGATAGAGGCGATCGCCAATTTGTCAGGGGTGGAAGATTTATCGATGACCACTAATGGTTTTTTGCTGGAAGATTTGGCAAAACCTCTTTACGAAGCTGGTTTGCGAAGGATCAATATCAGTCTCGATTCTCTAGATCGGGATGTATTTCGGCAAATTACGGGGCGCAATCTCTGGGAAAAGGTATGGGCTGGAATCCTTGCCGCCTATGAGGTTGGCTTCGATCCTTTGAAGTTAAATGTTGTCGTCGTCCCCGATGTCAACGATCGCGAAATTTTAGACCTCGCCGCCCTAAGCATCGATCGTCGCTGGCATATCCGATTTATTGAATTCATGCCCATTGGTAATGACCATCTATTTACCTATAAAGGTTGGGTGGATTCGGCAACGCTGCGACAACAAATTGGCGATCGCTATGGCTTGGATGCGGGTAAATGTAAGGGAAATGGTCCCGCTGATGTATTTCAGATCCCCAACGCTAAGGGAACCTTAGGCTTTATTAGTCAAATGTCCGAGTGCTTTTGCGATCGCTGCAATCGGATGCGGCTGTCAGCGGATGGATTACTGCGTCCATGTTTATTAAATGAGTTGGGGCAGATCGATCTCAAAACAGCGCTGCGTCAGGGCAAGGATACTGCGGAGTTGCGCATCGCGGTCAGAGAATTACTACAACTCAAAGATGAAATTAACTTTAAAGAACGCGATCGCGGAACTGGCGATCGCCAGAGTTATTTCCGTACGATGTCCCAAATTGGCGGCTAATGAGTTAATTAAAACCCCAAAGAGAGATGCGGCACAAAATGCCGCATCTCTCTTTGGGGTTCGCGAGACCAAATAAACAAAAAAGCTCGCGTTGCGAGCTTTTTTGTTTATTTGGTTTTAGAAATACAAAATATCCCTTCGGCATCAGCAGCCACCATACCGTATGTGTAGCGGATAGCTCTAGGTCTACTGATTTGCGCTTACCCCTTTCGGAAGTAATTGCCATTTCGGGGATACTAGACCCACACGGGGGGGAATAGGATGGGTCTGATAGTAATGTATACTAATTCAAATATATATGCAATAGTTTGCAATAGTTTTTTTGGCAATATTCAAAAATCTAAGTAAGTAGCTGGAATCAGTAAACTTAAAACCTAGAAGAGCGTACCGCCTGCTAAGCAGGCGGTACGCTCTTCTAGGTTTTGTTTTTTAATTATGCCTAGCTACTTATACCAATTCCCAAAATGGCGTTGCCATTTTGGGAATTTCAAAACCTTACTGGGTTTGGTTTTTAATTCACAAAAGTGTTGTTACACTTTTGTGAATTGGTATTACAGGGTAATTATCAAGAGATGATAACTTTTAGAAGCGCTTTCAGCATTGGGCATTAGGTATGATTAAAGATTGGCACCTTAGAAATTGTTTGGTGCAATTGTTTGGTGCAATTGTTTGGTGCAATTGTTCAGTGCGATTGTTCAGTGCGATTGTTTGGTGCAATTGTTTGACAAATTTTGGTAGCTGCCATCGTGAGTGGGCCAAATTTTGCGTTCTCCCCAATTATTTACTTTGATTTATGACTGCCCAACTGAATTATCTGATGTGCGCCCCCGATCACTACGATGTAGATTATGTGATCAATCCTTGGATGGAGGGCAACGTTCACAAATCTAGCCGCGATCGCGCTGTAGAGCAATGGCAAAAACTGTATGAAGTCCTCAAGGGGCTAGTCAATGTTGAGCTAGTGCCCCCTGCCAAGGGCTGGCCAGACATGGTGTTCACTGCCAATGCTGGATTGGTATTAGGTGACAAGGCGGTGCTGAGTCGTTTTTTACATAAAGAACGCCAAGGCGAAGAACCCTATTTCAAAGCATGGTTTGAGTCTAAGGGATTTACCGTGTTTGAATTGCCCAAGGATTTACCCTTTGAAGGTGCAGGTGATGCCCTATTTGATCGCTCAGGTGGTTGGTTATGGGCTGGCTATGGTTTCCGTTCAGAACTAGATGCTCACCCCTACCTTGCCAAGTGGTTAAATGTTGAAGTTTTATCCCTGCGTCTGATTGATAATCGCTTCTATCATTTAGATACCTGCTTCTGTCCTCTTACTGACGGCTACCTACTCTACTATCCTCCTGCCTTTGATTCCTATTCCAATCGCTTGATTGAAATGCGGATTCCTGCGAATAAACGGATTGCGATCGAAGAGGCTGATGCTGTCACCTTCTCTTGTAATGCGGTGAATGTCGATCGCCATGTGGTGATGAATAAAATCAGCGATCGCCTCAAGCAACGTATTAACGATGCTGGATTTAATGTTATCGAAACGCCGCTCACCGAGTTCCTCAAGGCAGGTGGAGCCGCAAAATGTTTAACCCTCAGAACCATCGAAGTTCCCATTGCTAGTGAACTAGCCGATGTCGAACCCAGTATTGTGGAAGCGAGAATTGTTGAATTAACAGGACATTTACTCGATTCAGGGATTATTAACCGTGCCCTCGATTTGGTAACAGATAACGGCGGCAGTTTCCAAGTATTAGAATTTAATCTCGGCGAACAGCGACAAAGCACATCCTTGGCAAAGATTCGGATTTCAGCTCCCTCCCATGACCTCATGGAAACGATTATGGGCGAACTGATCGAAATCGGCGCAGTTTTACAAGATCGCGATACCTCCGATGCCAATCTGGAGCCAGTATTACAGGATGGAGTCGCCCCTGATGACTTTTATGTATCCACCATTTATCCTACCGATGCCTGTGTTGATGGTGAATGGCTCCGCTGCAAAAATCAGCGCATGGATGCAGCGATCGCCATCAGCCCCGATGGTAAAACTGCTACCTGCAAGCTATTGCGCGATCTCGTCGTAGGCGATCGCGTTGTTGTTGGTTACGATGGCGTGCGGACGGTACGCAAGCCTGAAGCCAGAGATACTGCCAAGAAAGAAGAATTTTCCTTTATGGGTGCAGGGGTATCTAGCGAACGTCGTGTCGAACTCGTGGTCGAACAAATCGCATGGGAACTTCGCCAAATTCGCGATCGCGGCGGCAAGTTAGTTGTCTCCTGTGGTCCCGTAGTCGTGCATACTGGTGGCGCTCCTCACCTTGCCTACTTGATTCGTGAAGGCTATGTGCAGTCGATGCTCGGTGGTAATGCGATCGCCGTTCACGATATGGAACAGTCCTCGATGGGAACTTCCCTTGGTGTCGATCTCAAGCGTGGGGTCAGCGTCAAGGGCGGGCATCGCCATCACCTAAAGGTAATTAACTCCGTTCGTCGCTATGGCAGCATTCACAAGGCTGTGGAAGCTGGTTTTGTGAAGACTGGCGTAATGTACGAATGCGTTAAGAACGATGTTCCCTTTGTCCTCGCTGGTTCTATTCGCGATGATGGTCCCTTACCTGACACGGTAATGGATCTATTGGAAGCACAACGCCTGTATAGCGAACAAATTCGCGGTGCAGATATGATTTTGATGCTTTCCTCGATGCTGCATTCTATCGGTGTGGGCAACATGACTCCCGCTGGTGTCAAGATGGTCTGTGTGGATATCAATCCTGCGGTCGTGACCAAACTTTCCGATCGCGGTTCCGTGGAGTCCGTGGGCGTAGTTACCGATGTTGGGTTATTCCTCAGCTTGCTAGTTCAGCAGTTGAAGAAGCTCGATAGTCCTGTATCTGTTGCAGTTTAGGTTATAAATTACGAATTACGAATTATGAATTACGAATTTAAAAATCTCAATTCGTAATTCGTAATTAACGTGAGTTCGGGATAACTTAAAAAACGGGCTTTGATATCAAATCACAAAATGGCTAAGCCATTTTGTGATTTTAAAACCCTTTCTCAAAGCCCAAAAGTAAAAGCCTTGCATAGCAAGGCTTTTACTTTTGGGCTTTTAAAATTTGCTAGCTTAAGCAGAACTGACATTAGACATGAATGACAAAATTTGTAACTAAAAAATTACTCTCTCAAATGGTTGTTTACGATAGCGACGATAAATGTCGAAGTCACTGTCTAATGTAGCGATCGCGGAAATATTTAGTCTTTCAGAGATGACAATTAGTGATAAATCAGTAAAGTCTGCGGGTAGATCTTGATAGGTGGTGTTCAGTTCTTGGATTCTTTGATAGTCTGATGGTTGCAAGTGTTCACATAAGATGACTTGCTTGAATAAAACAGATAAAAATTCGTTTTGAACTTTGATATTTGGCGCGAGTAGCCATAAAACTTCTGTAACACAAGCGACTGTGGTAATAAGTTGGCTGGTGCAGGTACTAAAGAAATTGATCGCTTGTTGATGGTGTTTGTCTTTGCGATCGTAAAATGCAACGATTATTCCAGTGTCAATTAAGATTAGGCGATGGCTATTCATGTCTTGCCTGATGCTTTGCTCTAATCTTTTCGGCAATTATTTTTTTACGGACGTTTCGATCTGATAAGTCTCCCGAGCCTTCTAAAAAGTATTGAGGATAACCACCCATTCGTTCTAACACTGTTTTAGATGAGCTTGGAACAGTAGGAATATTTTTCTGAAGTGATGAGATAAATTGCAATACAAGGGGGATTTGCTGTTCATCAAGTTGATTAAGCGCTTCTAGGAGTTGGCTCTGATCGTTAGGTGACATAGCTTTTGGGCGGAATATTTAGAGCTATTATAGCAAATTAGAGAATTACGAATGAGGGAGGGGAATTACGAATTGTCAATTACGAATTACGAATGAAAAAATTTTAATTCGTAATTCGTAATTATTCATTGCCCTTCGCACTTTTCTGTATGCTCCCAATAATTCGACATAGTTCTTCTACATCGGGATGTATGCTTTGAAATTCTTTTTCGGTTAGATAATCAGTGTCTTTTAGGAGCCTTAGCCAGTAACTTGTTTCACGGGCTTCTTTGTAGGCTATGGATAGTTTGTGAATAAAGTCTGCTTTTGACTGCCCACCGATCGCTTCTTCAACATTTGCGCCTATACTGGTTCCCGATCGCAATATTTGCTTAGACAGAACATATTCTTTTTTGGTGCTTATCAAATATTGATAAAGCTTCACGATCCTTACGGCGAAGGCGTAACTTTTCTGTTGGACTACGTTTTCAGGCTTCATTTTTTTAATTACGAATTACGAATTGCGGACTTTAAAGAGTTGATTACCTATAACCCTATAGATTTGCACATCTAGCCAAATAGTTCCACGTAACATGACTTGCGAATTATGAAATTTTAGCTCGTAATTCGTAATTCGTAATTAATCAATTCTCGTAATTCGTAATTCGTAATTGATCGCATCAACCTTCCCCCAAAAATACCCCATCTCCTCACTAGCGCGTTTGCCTCTGTCGGCTTCACGTCTGGCGGTAATGAGATCGCCTTTGCGCCAATGGAGCCATGCTAGGGCAATGCGAAGATCTGTTTCATAAATGCGATAACCGCTTGTAGTGGCATAGGTCAGGGCTTCGTCAAGATATTGTCGCGCTAGTACCAGATCGTTCTCATTTTTAGGATTCTCATTTGTGCGGAGGGAAAGCATATAGCATTGCTCTGTTTGGGAATGGGAAATTGCTTGCACTACTTCTTGCGAAATTGGGATTAGTCCTAGACCCACCAACCAGCGACCATAACCTAGCAAGGCTTGAATGAGATAAGGTCGATGAGAAATACTGCGGGCGATTTTGAGGGCTTCGGCATAATGAACTTGTGGATCGATACCAAGATCGCCGAGAACGCCATGCGATCGGCTGATATTGTCTAAAAAGTTATTTTGCTTGCAAATTTCGAGATTTGCCTCTGTGACTCGCCGTGCATAGTCCCCATCACCATACCTTAGCAAGTATCCCGCATGAAAAATCCCTCTATTGCTGTACAGATATTGCTTGGACGGATCGATTTCTCGTTCCAATGCCTCGGCTTGCTGAAATGACTCACCCGCCATAGTTCCATCTCCTTGCAAAAATGTCGCATATGCAAGATATGATAATGAAGTGCACTTGGAATCTTTTCTCTCGATATGATTGCTTAGGAAAATTGCCCTAAGCGCTGATTCAGCACTCGCCGTCAGATTGCCAAGAAAAGCATTCAAACTTGATAGGTTTCGATAAGTCACACTGGCTTCATACAAATTGGATTCAGCAAGAGCGAAATCTCTTGCGCGTTCGTAAAAAATAGGTGCTTCACGCAAGCGTCCCAAATTCACGAGGCAGAGAGCAATCGCATTTATGATAAAGCCTTTATCAATCGGTTGACTTACCTGAGGCTCTTGGGATATTTCTCCCTGCGGGAAAAACTCTTGCATGATAGTAAGATTCGTTTCATAAGCACCGAGTTTATGGATAAGGATGCGGTTGTTCTTCTTATAAATCCGCTCCCAAAAAATGTCATAAGCCTCATCATACACACCCGCCTGACAAGCATGATGTACCGCTTCAATTAACGGCGCAAGCTGATCGAGTGTTGGCACTTCGGGCATTTCTCCCGCAATGTCGAGATACCATTCCTTAATCCAATTATGGAGTGACTGCACTACCTCAATGGGCTTCTCTTTCAGCCGTTCCAAATAGTGCGCCCTAATCAATGGATGCGTCGTATAGTGTTGCAATCGGTCATCGTAGCGCAACATTCGATAGTTCACTAACTGATTCAAAATCCCATTTGATCCCCCTAAATCACCCTTTTTAAGGGGAGCTTGACTTTCTTTTCCCCCTTTTTCAAGGGGGGCTAGGGGGGATCTCCAAACAACTTCCAACGCCGCATCCTTCACTGGCAAACGGAACGCACTAAAACATTCCATCACCTCCCGTTCCGCCTCAGACAAATGCTCATCATAGCGCCGCAACACCCGACGCACGCGGTCATATCTCGCCTCCCGCGCCAACGGAACCGCAATCTCTCCAATGGCTCCTACATCCCCCGCAAACCTCTCAACCAGATAAGTTCCCAATAAACTCAACACCAACGCATATCCATCCCAATCGCGCACCACCTGCCTTAGCGCCTCCACATCACCCTGCACACCCAACTTTTGCAACAACTCACACCCCTCCATCTCCGTCAACCGTTCCACATCCCGATGCACAAACGTCGTCAGATCGATCAGATCGAACAACGGCGCACGACTCGTCACCACACAAAACGCCTCATTCTCTCCCTTAGCCAAAGTTCGCAACCACTCCCGCAGATCGGGACTTTTGAGCAATCCATAATCGTCACCGCCCTCATGCTGAAACACCTCCAACCCATCCAACACAAACAGATAGCGCCCACCCTTCCGCAAAACCGAATTAATCAACCGAATCTTCTCACTCGCTGACTTATATTCGCTGATATCAATCCAATCCCCAACCAGAAACTCTGCCAACGCCTCAAAAAACTCATCAATACCGCCATTCTCATAAAATCCCCACCAGAAAACTGCTTGAGGTTTGCGATTTGATGACAACACATTCGCCACCCACCGCCGCGCCACACTACTCTTACCCTCACCCCCAAACCCAATCAACTCCACAACCCGCCTCGCACGATCGCCCCAATCCTCATCCAAAGCTTGCAACAATTCCACCCGTCCGACCCATTCATCAAAGATCGGCGGCGCATTTACCAGTTTTTCCTTGAGGGTAGACATGGCATTATTATCCGTCATTGGTGCTGTAGCGATCGCTGCTGTAGCCGTTTCCGTTACCCCATCCTCGTTATTTATTGAGAATGCGATCGGTGGCAAAGCCAACACCCGCACATTCACCGCCCAAGCCGTATCCCGATCTTTCCCCGTCGCATCAGGAAACCAAGTCTCTGAGACAATCCCCACCACGCGATCGCGCTCCAAATCCAGCACCGCCGCCCCACTCATCCCACTATTAATCTGGCTCGACTCCAACTGAATCGGATCGAGTTGTAAAACATAACCATTCGGCGGTTCCACATCCCCTAAAATTTTGCCCTCAGCCAAGCCGCCTGAATATTTCTCTAACGGACGATAGCCATAACTCCGAAAGCGATTTCCTATCGAATCATCCGCCCCATCAATTCGCGCAGGTTGCATCTTGTCTGGCAAGAAAAATGGATTATTCTCATCACCCAATTGCAGCAACACCACATCATCATCGCAATCCTCAAAGCAGCCAATCACCCGTGCCAGCCATTTTTGACGCGACGGCGCGAAATACGCTCCTATTTCCACACCTTGATAAATACTCCCAGCCGCAGCCTTCACCACATGCACACAAGTCACCGCCAAGCCATTTTCAGAAATCACAAACCCAGTGCCAATAATCTCTCCATCACTCACAGAGCGATGAATTTGCAGCGTAAACTCGCGTGGACTTTGGATTTGAACATTTGCCATGATGTTGAATATTTACTTATCCTTTTCCCGATGCCAGACCAGCTTCACCTTGAGACTACCCTCAGCCCCAGCACTCGCCAACAAAGCACCCGCCTTAGCATCCAACTTAATCGCAAACTCCACCTCCACCTGTGATGGCTTATTTGCCATCGTGTCAAGAGTAGCGATCGTGCGATTTGCCATCAACCGAATTGTCTTCATCGCTGCATTCACAGCGTCCTTCGACCGCTCCTCTAACTGCTTAGTAAGCTCTACAGGCGATAGGCTGACTTGCCCAACCGATCCACCACTTCCCTTAAAATCCACCAAAATAATTTCGAGATCGTCTTCTGGCAAATCAGTCATGAGTTTTTCTAATTCTTGAAAGTTATTGCGATCGATTATATCGCTTTATTCTCATAATCTTTATCTCTTATTTTTTGCTATCTTAGAATCTATTTTTGTTAAGCGATCGCAACGCCTCGCAAAATTTCTTCTGCTCTTCAGCCCTTGCCAAAAAGATTCTTTTCATTGATTGACTTTCTCCATATTTGGCGATCGCTTAAAGATTATCTGGATCGATTCCCATGTCACGAAGCTTAGTTGAATGTAAGAACCTCTTGCTCCCTTCGGTCTACCAAATACCACCATCACATCAGGAGCGCGACGAATTACCGACTGACCTTCGACGGGATACCAGAACAAATCACCTGCTACAAATACATTATTGTTATCCTTAAATAGATTTTCCAATCCTCCCGCAATTGTCACGATCTATTGATAATGCTCTGTACTTTCTGCAATCGGTTATCCATCGCTACTAGGATAGATAGTCTCTATTCTGGAGATTGTATTGGTCATAATTTTGATCGAAAAATTAGCGATCGCCAATCAGCTCAGTCTAAATTACACCAAGTTAAGAAATGGCTACGCCATTTCTTAACTTGAAAACCCTTACTAGGTTTAGTTTTTATAGCTACCGCCAACTGTATCAGGACATAAAACCCAAGATCGTGTTGCCGCGCGGAGCGCGGCAACACGATCTTGGGTTTTAATTTTGTCCTAACAAGACTGGCGGTAGCTATAATTCACAAAAGTATTGTCACACTTTTGTGAATTGGCATTATACATATTTTCTTTGGGTAAGTTAATTACGGTATGAATCAAAATACTTACGAGATTCTGAGTCAAACGCAAAGACAGCGCGTTAGTGATGGCGCGATCGCTTCCATTCTTGATCATTGCGATGATTGCCCATCAGAACAGCACAAATTAAACCGCAAATTAAACCTCAAATTAAACCGTAAATTGATTTTAGTACTTCCGCAACTGGGAGATTTTGATAGCCTCGAATATATTTGGTGGATACAGCGAGAAATCGATCGCCTTCAATCCGCAGGAATTCTCGTTAGAGCTGTAGGTATCGGCGATCGCCAATCGGGTCAGTATTTTTGCAAATTTACGGGCTTTGATGAAAACAGTCTATTTATTGATGCTACAGGAGAGTTACATCGTCAGTTAGGTTTGTACTCAGGATTGACTGCGAAGTACCCCTTACTATCCGCAGGACAAAGCGCTTGGATTAATTTAATGCTGATGTGTGCGGGGATTGGCAGTCAAGGCACCTTGGCAGAGGTCTTTCGTGGCTATCGGGGCGATCGCTTTGCCCCCCAACTGATCGGAGATGAAGAAATAATTAAAGCCGCACCATTACCAGCTTTAAAAGGCTCATTCTTCCAATGGGCGGGCGGTAAAGGCTTTCAACGTCCTTTTGAGCTAGCAACTTTGCGCTTGCGAAACATGGCAGAAGTTCTCGGCAATTGGAAAGCCTACGTTCCCGATGCGTCCTATATGACTCAACGTGGTGGGACTTTCTTATTTGACGAGCATAACGCACTGATCTACGAGCATCGCGATCGCGGCATTCTAGGTTTTACTGCTACCCCCAGCTACCCATTGACATTTTTGTTTGGTAATCAATCCACAAATTAATCTACCAGTCAAAAATCAATTCCTTCCTAAACCTTTTCCTCAAAGTCAGGGGCATAGGCTTGCAAAAGATTACTAAGCTGGGAAAGTACGGAGTCCTTATTAATCGATCCAAAATTAGAGCGATCGGGGAAAAATTCAGGACGATCAATATTGCGATCGATCGCTTCCTTGACCTGCTGGGCGATCAAATGCTGTAAATCGGCAAGAGCGCGATCGCGTTGGTAATTAGCACCCTGTTCCGTAGTGGCGTACAGAGGCGGTAAACGATTTAGGGCATAGGCGGCAATATCCCCCAAGTCTAGGACTTTATTACTTGTTGCCTCGATCTCTGCGACCCTTGCCACAGCTTCGCTCAGCACCAACTCTTCCATCACATTAATAAACTGCTTGCGGGGAACGGCAACCACCTCTCCCGTCAGCAAAGCACCCATCAAGCGATCGAGCGCCATATATTCTTCAACGGAGAGTTCAAAGGCACTGTCACAAATTCGCCCAACTTCCGACTCCATCGCTGGAGTTAAGTAGCCATCTTGCAAAGCCTGATCGACAATCGACTCAATGCTGGTTTTTTCTAGCTTTTCCACTGTTATCTCTTTAATAACGCAACATTACCGCAACATTATGGCGCAATATTTAGGCGCAACATTAAGGCGCAACACTAAGGTACTTCAATAGGGATAATCGTATACTCGGGCAGAGACATCTGAAAATGCTCTTTTTGGCTAAGCAGAATAACGAGTCTTGCTACAGACTGAGGCTTAACAGCCAAATCACTCCAAGGTACGGCAATTTCTAAACATTGCTCAAAACCTATTTTCGTATGAGTTGCGATGGTTTCCCACTGAAACTTTTCTGTAGATTCTTGAAGCTGGACTGATTTATCGGCAAAATCGATCGCTAGGTGATGGCGAAATAAATAATTTAGCGGCGATACATCAGGCATATCAAGAAGCTTGACAGGGCTGTTGGGGTGGATCCTACTAGGATAAAACCATAACAAATGTAGTTTACTTTGAGCAATGCTCTCTAGATTACTAAATTCTAGGCGTAAGTAGCAATAAAAATGATCGTAACCATACCATAGGCGCTTGACAGGAGCATTTTGATGCATTGCCCCGCGTGCGCCACTAATTTCAATTTTGCCGGCTCCTTGCCAGCCCTCATTTTCAAATCTGCCGTTAATTAAGGGCTCGATGAGATTGGTAGGACGATCGCTGGTAGAGACATCGTGGGGTTCGAGAGGATAGAGCAAGGCATGGGGAACTGGTTCGTTCACGGCTCGATAGATGACCTGTAGATGCTCGCGGAATAGGCGATCGAACATGGCATCATCATTGGAGTTATGTCCCTCACCAAACCACCAAAACCAATCCGATCCTTCGGCTGCCATCAAGCTTTCCCATGCTTCGGGATTATTATCTGGCGTGGCCTCTTGATGACTTGCTAAAACATTTCTGGCTTCGGCAAGTAACTCCCAAGCTCTATTTTTGACAGGGTCGCCGATCCAAGTCGTAAAACTAGAGTCAATCCAAGAGCCGCTATGCAACTGATGCGGCGGGATTTTTTCTACGGGGGGAAATTTTTCTAGATATTCCGAGGGGGTAACCAATTTGAGATTGTCATTGTTAGAAAGATTTTCATACAGGGTCTGCAAAAACGGATTGCCATCTTGAGGATAAAATTCCCAACAGTTTTCCCCATCAAGGGCGATCGTCACCAGCCAAGGATGACTTTCTGGATGTTCGGCTAAATATTCATTTTGCTGCCTGTGGATCGCCATCAAGCGATCGCATAGGTCATCACTGGCGGCTTGCGGTAAAAGTGCGCCATAACTAAAGCCAATCAGATCGGACAGCAGGCGATCGCGAAAAATAATTGCTAAGTCTCCATGAATTGTTTCCAAGCGATAGGGTTGGTAGAGCAGGTGAGGGGCATCGATCGCTCCCCGCTCATCGCGACGGAAATAATGTCCGAGGCTCCAGCCTAAAATCCCTTCATCGGAACATAGCCAAGAAAATCCTTGCTTAGAGACATGGGGCAAAATTGCGGGACTAACGGACTGCTCCGATGGCCACAACCCCTTGGGCTCACGGTTGAAGTGATGGCGGTAAACCTCCTTAGCTTTTTCTAAATGCAGCGTGATATCTGGCTCATGGCGAAAGCGATTGTTAGGCAGATTCATCTGGGGTACGGCGACCCTACCCGCCTGCGTATCGGCGAGGAGAGGCATGATCGGGTGCGTGTAAGGAGTGGTCGTAATTTCCAGTTGTCCTTGCTCTTGCATGAGCCGATGCTGGGGCAAAATTTGAGCGATGATCTTGCGTTGCTTACTATAAATTCTTTGGCGATCGGCAAGGGTGAAATCTTTGCCACGGCTGTACCATTCGGCAATTTCGGGATCGGCATCTCGAAATAGGGGATCGATCCATGACAAATTATGCCAAGCCAGTAAATCGCTAAAATCAGGTGCTTGCCAATTATTAATGCACCAATCAATGCCATAAGCCTGTCTTTGCGCCCATAAATCGGCATAGCGATGGTATGGCTCGATCATTGTTTGATGGTTGGCATCAAAAAAATGTTCGACAATAAAGTTTTTCTGCGATCGCGTTAGCGTATCCACAGGAGTCAAGGTCAGTGATAGATAAGGATCGAATGCTTTCCCCTCCACATAGTCTTGTAATTGGAGAATCAAAGATGGCACGAGATTAATCGTCTGATGAAGTTTGGGGTATCTTGACAACATCAACGCCAAATCTAAATAATCTTTTACGCCATGCAATCTCACCCAAGGCAAATGATATTTGCCAGCGATTGCACTCTTGTAAAGAGGTTGATGTTGGTGCCAGATAAATGCGATATGTAGAGGAAAGGACATAGGATGACTGGCAATATGACTGGCAATACTTCTAGAAATTGTGACACACCTAACCCTAGTTCGATCCAAATACTTTGTATAAAGCTATGTACGGTTAGCCTCAGTATATGTTTAATGGGCTGTGCCCCTACGGGTAATGATGCCTCAAAACCGTCCACTAGCGTACAGATCCCCACAACTTCATCTACGCCAACCCTTGCTCCCCAAACCAAACCCAAACCAGTTTCAGAGCTGGCTCAATACTTGTCAATTACTGCAACAGCGACTATCTCAGGACGAGAAATCCAGTTAGAAGTGGCTAACTCCCCTGCCGAACAGGAAAAGGGGTTAATGTTTCGCCCGCCCTTGACCGACGATCGCGGTATGTTATTTCCCTTCATTCCTGCGCGTCCCGTCGCTTTTTGGATGAAAAACACCCCTTCTCCCCTCGATATTATCTTCTTGCTCAATGGCGAAGTAAAAGCGATCGCCCGTAATGCGACGACCTGCAAAAGCGATCCCTGCCCGATCTATCCTGAGGGTGGTGTCGTTGCTGATAACGTCATTGAA
The DNA here is from genome assembly GCF_006861605.1 of Pseudanabaena sp. UWO310. Taxonomy (NCBI): domain Bacteria; kingdom Bacillati; phylum Cyanobacteriota; class Cyanophyceae; order Pseudanabaenales; family Pseudanabaenaceae; genus Pseudanabaena; species Pseudanabaena sp. UWO310. The sequence goes on from NZ_SELU01000069.1 coordinate 25,519, forward strand.
GTGAGATCTGGTTTAACTCAAGAACTCGGTTTGAAAGAAGGCGATCGGATTTCTGTCAAATTCTTGTTGCCAAAAAATCAATGATCGCTATAATTCTTGTGATTCTATTTTGTGTAAGTAGGAAAGCTAAATTATTTGTAAGATGCGTTATCGTAACGTGACGCATCGGGAACACATCTGTACAATTCAATTGTCTAAAGATGATGGGTTACGCTATCGATAACCCATCCTACATTTAATTCCCACAACCTAATTTATTAAATTATTTAGCTTAAATTATTTAGCAAATTCTGTACTGTTTCCTATAGGGGGTTCTGTACTAATTTATGGCTAGCACAAAATAAATTCCAAATAAATTTTAAAATGTTCAAAAACTACTTTGTAATTTCTCCCCGAAAGTGCTACAAGTAGCAGTGGTGAATCTTGAGTGAAAAAAGAGTTAAGAAAATGACAGCTAGCAGAGCGAGAATGCCTGAACCACAGAGATCCCCTCAGCCTCTTGATCGCAAGAATAAACGCCTGCAAGCAAGTCGCCCCCCAGCCAATAATCGCAATGTGAAACGGTTGCCAAGGACAAACTCTTTTCCTTTGCCCCTATGGTTGCGGGTTTTGATGGCTACCCAAAAACTTTCTATCGCTGCTACCGTTTTACTCACTGCCTCGGTATTCGCTATTTATGGGTGGACGGTTTACGCTCAAGAACAATGGAATCAACAATATAAAAAATTAGAACAACTCCAACGCCAAGAACGACAATTAACTAATGCCGCAGGGTCTTTTGACAATGAAATGTTGCAATCAATTCAAAAGAAGCCTGGAGAGTTAGTAAGGGAGAGTCCAGAAAAATCAATTTTTTTACAAGCAGCTCCGCTCCGCCCTAAGCGTGAAGTCCCATCCACCGTATCGGAACTTCCACAAAACAAGCGCAACGAAAGCCTCGGCTACTAGGCTACTAAATGATGAACTAGCTAAGAAAACCCAAGCTAAGAAAACCCAAATAAATTTTATGACAGTTGAATTTCCTGCTTTTACCCATACCCTCCTTGCCGCCAAAAAAGCAAAAGGTTTAAGCTTTGCCGATCTTGAAGAGTTGATTGGACATGATGAAGTCTGGATCGCGTCGTTGTTTTATGGTCAGAATAGTACTTCCGTTGAAGAAGCCCAAAAAATTGCTGATATCTTGGAGCTAGGGGAAGATATTGTTTTGGCATTAAGCTCCTTCCCCAGTAAAGGCTTAGGCGCAGTGGTTCCTACCGATCCGCTCATTTATCGCTTTTACGAAATCATGCAGGTCTATGGTTATCCTATTAAGGAAATTATTCATGAGAAGTTCGGTGATGGCATCATGAGCGCCATTGACTTTACGCTCGACATCGAGAAGGTGGAAGATCCCAAAGGCGATCGCGTTAAGGTGACGATGAACGGTAAGTTTTTACCTTATAAAAAGTGGTAAATCCTCTGGTATAGCTACAGTCACTTGAATTAGGACAAATCAAACCCGAAGAATTGACTGGCGGCGCGAAGCACCGCCAGTCAATTCTTCGGGTTTATGTCCTAGTACATTTGGCGATAGCTAGAAATCATGAGTATGGCGCTTCGGCATAATTAAAACCTAGAAGAGCATACCGCCCGCGCAGCGGGCGGTATGCTCTTCTAGGTTTTAAGTTTACTTATGCCTAGCTACTTACAACCCATATTCCATTAATTCAATAGGTAATCCATCGGGGTCGGCGAGAAAGGCAACCTGAAAAGTGCGATCGCCAATGGTCTGTTCCCTTGGGGGTAAAAGTAACTGGACTTTCCCTAATTTATTGACCAATTGCTGTAAAAAAGATTGGAGATTTTCAACAGAAAACGATAGGTGATAGTAACCGACATAATGTTCATCACCAAAGGGATCGGGAGTATTTTTAGGTTCGGGCACTTGCATTAGTTCCAGATTCGTCCCCGCCCCCTGCATCCAGCAAGCCAATGTAATTCCCGCCGTAAATCGCTCTGTCACCTCAAATCCTAACGCCTCATAAAAGGCGATGGACTGAAAAATATCCGACGTGCGTATCGAAGTATGGTGGTATTTCATGGATCGCTGATTTTGTTGGGGACGATTTAAACCAGAGAGAATAGCGATCGCTATCCTCTGCAATAATTCTACCGAGTTTTGAATAAAGACTCGATGGTGACACACCAGACAAAATGCGGTAGGGAAAGCATTCTCTTCCAACGCCAAGGCTCTTGATAGAGCCGATAGAGCCATTCTAAATTATTTTTACTAAACCATTCGGGGGCGCGAGTTTTTGTCCCAGACCAGATATCAAAGCTGCCACCCACGCCGATCCATACTGCATTGGGATTGAGATAGCGATTTTTTTGAATCCATAGTTCTTGTCGCGGTACACCCAGCCCGACCAGCACTAGCTGGGGTTGCGTGCTTCGGATATCCTCACAGATTTGTTGTTCGATCGCTTCATCAAAATAGCCGTGATGTAATCCTGCGATCACAATATCCATCCATTTTTGTTGCCAAATATCCGCGACATGATCGACGACATTGGGAGCCCCCCCAATTAAAAAAATGCGCCATTTTTGCTCGGCAGCAATCTGGACGATCTGCTCGGATAGTTCGATGCCAGGACAACGTTCGATCTTTTCCCCTTGCGATCGCAGGTAAAGCACAATTCCTGAACCATCTGGCACGACCAACTCCGCTTCTTGAATGACTTTTGCCAGAGCAGGATTTTTCCTCGCCTGCATTGTCATTTCCGCATTCAGCGTCACGACATGAGCGCCTTGATTGTCTCGCAATCTTTGGGCAAGCCAATCCCGATAATTTTCATGGATATGGACGGGCATACCCAATACTTTAAACTGACGCAAAACAATTTTCTCCAGACGCATTTACTACAGGCAATGGATATGATAGAAGTGCCTATCTATACCTTCACACTATCCGTTAACCCTATGGAGTAATATTACCTAACTTTGTAGTCGTCACAGTCAAAACCTGTGGTGGTACAGCATCCGCAGGATAGAGGAAATCAAACTGGACAACACGGCGATCGCTCGGTGGCATCGTCAAGGTAACTAGAGCCTTGCCTCGTTCGCCACGACGCAGAACTAAATGCACGTAACGGGTTTGGGCTAAGCCTCTGTCATCACGAAAACGGACTCTGACCGAGCCTCGGAAAAAGACATCATCGGGTAATGGCTCAAAAAATTGCAAACCACCAACGGGCTTATCGTATTTGATCGGATTTTGGAAAGAAAGCGTTACAGTCTGCGTCTCGCTAGTCGGATTGTGCAAAGGCATCGTCAGGTTATACTGCACACCGTAATTACCATGGGCAGAATAGGCTGTGTCGGGATAACGTACTTTTAGCGGTGCAGTTTGCACTTGTCCCGTTCCCATCGTCCCGTATTGCAGCAAACTCAATCCATAGGAATAGGATTCTCCACGTTTAGGAATTGCTAGGTTATTGCTATCCTTATCAGTTAAGTTCCCAAACCATTGCGAACCCATCTGAATACCAGCCACACGGCTATATTCAAAGGCTCCTTCCGTTAAATCTGGCGGCGTAGGGACGACATCTCGAGGTTTAGCTAGTTCACCATTTTTGAGAATGTTTTCCCATTCTTGCAGATTGGGAGCGCGTTCCGTTCCATCAGCATTCAGTCTGGCATAGAGGGCTAAAGTCGCTAGATAAACCTTGCCATCACTGCGCAAACGCGAAAGCCCCGATCGCCCATTTAAAGGAGGATCTAATTCTTTAACGGGAATCGGCACATTCATCAGCATTCGACTTTGCTTGGGGGGAATCACGATCTGTGCTGGCAAAATATCCTGACGACGACCGCGCAAAATATCGAGCATGGCGCGATCGCCAGGTCCGCGATACATTTCCCCATTGTTATTCTCACTGTAGTTTGGTGCGTCATAAAAAGGAGCATCGGGTTGGCTGAGATAGCTCGCACCTTGCAACGTGTCAATAGTTACGGGGCGATCGGTGGGGTTATAGGCGATCGCGCCAATGTATAGCGTACGCAAATCCTTTGGTGGTGGCGCTTTAGAAATATGGTGCGTAAAGAGATCGAAGCGCCCCTGAAAGGGAAAGTTTAAATGGGCTTGCGGATATGCCATGCCTTCGGACGGAAAGGATGACAGTAAAACTCCTTCTGTTTGGACGATCTCAGGACTATTACTGTTAAACATTGGTACATCGTCAAGTTGCCCCATCAATGGACGCATTTCTTGGCGATCTAAAATAATCTTGGGTTGGTTAGCAGCTTGAGCAACTTTGCTAATTGAATTAGGAATACTCGCCAGATTTGTCGGCGACAAGGCTGGAGAGGGAAAAGTCAATAGCGACATTAACAAAGCTGACAGCATAGGCTCTTTGCATCCAAAGTTTGAAGCAGAATTGATTTATATAATACAAGGA
>NZ_SELU01000007.1:0-107291 GCF_006861605.1 Pseudanabaena sp. UWO310
GAATCAAGTCTTTTATCAGTTCCCACTGGTTATCGGTTAAGTCTGTGGGGTATGATTTCTTTGTTGCTTCCATAAGGCTGTCTTTGTTTTTGTATATTGACAGGCTATACCTTTGGGAGCTTTTTTTCACCTTTTTTTATTGCCAAAAACTTCTCAAACACGCTCTTAACTATTTTAATTCAACGCCTTGCTTTGCAAAGCGTTGAATTTGGTTTATTCAGGTAAAAAATCGGGATTTAGAGTCTGTTCTTGGCTAAAAGGTGATTCAGAGGGAAAAGTAGAAATATTTAAACCTGTTTCAATGGCGGCTTTTCTGCGCCCTTCTTGATAGCATTCATCAAAGACTTGTTTTAAATGTGGTTTGAGGCTTGGGCTTACTTTGATGGCTTTGAGAATGCGACTACGGTGTTCATCAATGGTATATTGCCAACTAGAAGTCCTTTTATTAACTTGATATTGATATTTGAGCAGGTGCATCAATAGCACTTCTAAATTACTTTCTAAAGCAACTTTTTCTTTTCGCGCCATTGATTCAATTTCTTCTAAAAGGTTCTCAATATCTAAATTTTCTAGTTTCCCTGTGCGGAGTTGTTCGCTAGTCATTTCTAACCACAGTAGGTAGTCCTGTTCGTAGACTCTATTTAAAGCTGGTTTTACATTTGCGATTGTCATCAGAGTTGCTCCATTGACGATGTTTTTATTCTACTGTAGACCCTACCTAACAGGTAATTTACGGATGCGAATACTCTCATCTTGGATTGTAATCGCAGAACCTTCTTTTAAGGATTCTTCTATTTGAGGCAGTACATCTAACAGTTTTTGGGTCACGATGTCGGGTTTTGCTGATGAAAGGCGCAAGGTGATTAAGCTGGGCTGACTGTATCTGCTAAGTGCTACTAACATTGAGAAGTCTAAATCTTGAGTCAGTACAACCCAGTTTTCACTTCTGGCAAATTCTAAAATCTGGCAAATTCTAAAATATTGATGTCTGGTGCGTTGGCAGGTAAGACTTCTGAGCTACGCATAATTTCATAGCCTTGTTTTTGCAGGTCTGCAACTGTTTTGGGTGAGATGTGAACATCTGCAAGTAAACGGATACTTTTCACGCGAGAACACCGTGAGTTTGATCTGAGACTGCCCAAGCTGCATAGTTGAGGACTTGTCTGATGTCTTCAAGTTCTAGCTCAGGATAGGCTTCTAAAATTTCTGGGACGGATAGGTCGCTGGCTAAAAGTTTGAGAATAAAGGCTACGGTAATTCTCAATCCTCTGACAGTCGGCTGTCCGAGACAGACATCTGGTTTAATGACAATTCGATCTAATCCTAGAGTTTTCATTTTTGTTGCTCAACGATTATTTTATGGTTGGTTGCGACGAATAAGTTCTATATTAGATAATTTTAGTAATGGTTTTGTGGCAGGTTTTATTTTTACTAATTTAGAAGAAGATAATTTAGCAGCAATCAGGCTCAATCAGCTTAAAGAGCCTCACCCCCATTAGCGTAACGTTCCGTAAAAGAATGCGCCACCATTTTGGAGATCACCTCAGCCAAGCCACCGCTAACATTAGCGCGGTGTCGCCATAAAATTGCACCCGTATTAGCATCCGTCTCAAAGCCATCGGGACAGGGACATTCACGGATCAACATTTCAATCGCAATGCAACCAATCGCATAAACATCACTGGCAAACCGCGTTTTACCCGCCGTCTGCTCATCAGGCATATAGCCCTCAGTGCCAAGCGCCCATGTAATCCCCACCTCTGAGTTGATGGTAGGTTTTTTCACCAGTCTCACACCGCCAAAGTCCGTCAGTACCAATTTTCCATTTACACTACTGCGGATGATATTCTCTGGCTTGAGATCGCGGTGAATTACCCTTTTTTAGGCTTTCTGCTTCTGACCTAAATAGCTGGCGCGTTTTTTGAATGAGTTGGGGTTCAGTCGGCAAAACCAACTGCTTAACCACACATAAGCCTGCACCAACCCCAACGTGGAGATCCTTGGCTAAAAAAGTCGCTCCAGAAGCACCTTGACCAAGGTTGTCAATAATTAGAAAGCGATCGCCTTTGAGTTTTTGCCCTTTCATGACCAAATTCCTACACCAAGCCGCCACACGTTAGCATATCACGATGTTTTGGCAGTCCTGCAACCGTTGCGGCGATCCCTCTAGTGTGTTGTATAGGCATGGCTCAACCAAGTTTTGCTGGCTGTGTGGATTTAGTTTAACTCATTTTAGGATATACTTAGGCTATACATTTTTGCAATAATAATTATCAAAAGTTATGTTGGTCAAAGTTCAGAAATGGGGGAATAGTCAGGGAATTAGACTCAGTAAAGAGGTTTTAGCTGAGGCTAATATTTTGGTTGGTGATGCACTAGAGATTGTCACCACCAAGGAGCAGATTGTAATCAAACCTATCCGTAAGATCCGAGGTAAGTACGATCTTAAAGATCTAGTTTCCCAAATTCCCTCTAACTATAAGATTCCAGAAGAGGATTGGGGATCGCCTGTAGGTTTGGAAGTTTGGTAAATGGCTAGTTACATTCCCAAAAAGGGCGATTTGATTATCCTCACTTTCGATCCGCAGTCTGGGCATGAGCAGAAAGGTCGGCGACCTGCTTTGGTGGTGAGTAATACGCTGTTTAATCAGCATACGGGTTTGGCAATTGTCTGTCCGATTACAAATACGAAGCGCGATTTTCCTTTTCATGTGACGATCTCTAACAGTAAAAAGCTAACTGGCTATGTGATGGTGGAACAGGTGAAGTCTATCGATTACAAGTCGAGAAAGGTAAAGTTGATAGAGGCTGCTTCAGATGACCTTCTGGATGAGGTTTTGAGTATTTTGGATGCTTGTATTTATTGAATGTCGCCTAATACCAAATCACAAAATGGCTACGCCATTTTGTGATTTTAAAACCCTTACTGGGTTTGGTTTTTAATTCCCAAAAGTGTAGCCACACTTTTGGGAATTGGTATAAATCACGATAGCAGCAAGCCATCACAAGCTTTTTTGTTGTATAGCTGTCGCCAAGTGTATTAGGACATAAACCCCAAGAATTGATTGGCGGCGCGAAGCGCCGCCAATCAATTCTTGGGGTTTGATTTGTCCTAAGTCAAGTGACTGTAGCTATAAAGCAAGATACTTAGATAAACTAATAATTAGTATTCCGCATATTTGTAATCTAGAAGACATCGATTTTGAACATGGCTATGTCAGACTTTGATCATTAATCTACGGCAACCCAATCGGGTAACGAGTATATTCAAGGAGCCATCCATGAGCAAATATAGCCGCCTAAGTACTTCGCCTTCCGCCGCATTGAAAGCGAAGCTTGACTATCCAGTAATCGATACCGATATCCATACTAACGACTTCACTCCCGACTTTGAAGACTACATAGCTAACTATGGCGGTTCCAAATTAGTTGATGAACTGCGTAAAGCGGAATTTGGTCGCCTCAATCCTAAGTCTGAAGGTAAAGACTGGTATCAACAAACCCCCGAAGAGCGTCAATATCACCGTACTTTGCGATCGCCTTGGTGGGCTAGAGTTACCAAGAACACTTTGGATCTTGCTACCTATACTCTTCCTTCTCTACTCGCCGAACGCCTTGCTGAGCAAGGTTCTGATTATTCAGTACTTTTCCCTAACAACGTGTTAGCGGCGGCTGGTGCTAGTAATGAGAATCGTCAAGCTCTACAACGGGCGATTAATCACTACCATGCTGACCTCTATCGCAAATATAGCGATCGCCTTACACCTGTAGCGGGAATTCTTTTGAACACGCCTGAAGAAGCGATCGAGGAGCTAGAATTTGCGGTCAATACTTTGGGCTTGAAGGTAATCAATATCCCCGGTGGTGTCAAGCGTCCCATTAAGGCGATCGCTGATAAATATCCCGCCGACAAGTATCCTGAAATCGCGCGTCATGCTTCCTACATTGATTTCTACGGTATCGATAGCGAGTATGACTACGATCCCTTCTGGGCAAAGGTTGTCGAACTAGGCGTACCCATCGCCACCCATTACGGTAGCCAAGGTTGGACGGGGCGCTCTTCCATCAGCAACTACATGAACAACCACATCGGACATTTTGCCGATGGTTCCGAAGCTTTTGCCAAGGCTCTGTTCTTTGGTGGTGTCACCAAGCGCTTCCCACAATTGCGTGTGGCTCTGCTCGAAGGTGGTGCGGATTGGGGCGCTCATGTTTATATTCACTTGGTCGATCGCTTCTTAAAGCGCAACCTTGAAGGTTTGAAGAACTACGATCCAACTGAAGCTAATGCTGATGAGTTGCTTGATATCTTCGAGAAATATGGTCAAGAATTGACGAAGGGCAGATCCTTCACTAAAGAAGAATTGCTCCAAACCGTTCTCGGTTCTTCGTTCCTACGCCATAGCCGTTCTCCTGTCGGTGATGAGCTAGAAGACTTCGGCAAGGCAGGTATTGAGAAGATTGAAGATATTCGCGATCGCTGGGTCGATAACTTCTACTTTGGCTCTGAGTCTGACGATCGCACAATTGCGGCTGCTTTCAATGACAAGGCAAATCCCTTGGGTGTGAAGATCAACGCGATCTACTCCTCCGATGTCGGTCACTGGGATGTTCCCGATCTTACTCAGCCTCTTGCTGAAAGCTGGAGCTTGGTAGAAGAAGGTGTGATTACAGAAGCTGATTTCAAGGCTTATGTATTCTCAAATCCTTACAAGTTCTACACTCAAGCTAATGCGAACTTCTTCAAGGGTACGCAGATTGAAGCGAAGTTGAACAAGTTTCAACCTACCACTGCTGCTGCAAAACCTGTACAGAAAGTAGCTGTTTCCGTTTAGCGATCGCTGCTCTATAAATTTTTATTCCTTGAACTCCAAAATTTTAATCAGTTAGGAAAAGCTTCTAAGAGCAGGGCTTTTCCTAACTGATTTTATGCGAATCGGAAAAATTGGTAACACTTTAGAGGCAAAGCATTCCCGCAACAATCTATCTCTGATAATGGGATGTTATTGAATTCAAAAATACTTCAATGTGTAATTTTTGATTGTGACGGAACTCTCGTTGATAGTGAGTTGTGTTGCTTCGAGCGCTCCTTTGGAAAAGATCGATCAAGCTCTACGAATAACCAATTTAAGTAGTTTTTTTGGTTGTAATATCTTTAGCTCCTATATAGTGCAAAGCTGGAAGCCAGAACCAGATTTGTTTCTTCATGCTGCTAAAACTATGAATTATCAGCCAGCAGAATGTGCTGTAGTTGAAGATAGTGAGGTCGGTTTGATCGCAGCTACAAGAGCTGGGATGAAAACCTATTTCTTTAATCCAGAAAACTTAGCGCCGCCAATCAATAATGTTATCTCTTTCAATAATATGAAACAGTTACCGTCATTATTAAGGTGAATTGTATGTCTATAGTTCTCTGTGGTGGCTGTCTTTGTGGAGCAGTGAAATATGAATATGACGGCGAGTTAGGTGCAGCCAACTATTGTCATTGCCGTGACTGTAAACGAGTGACGGGTAGTGCTTTCAATATTGGTGTTCGCCTTCAAGCTGAAAAACTGCATATCACTGGTCAGGTGAAATCCTTTACTAAAAATGGAACTAGCGGCAATGCGATCGCCCGTGAGTTCTGTCCTGAATGCGGTTCACCCCTTTTCACAAGAGCGCCATCAAGCCCTGAATTTGTCTGGCTCAGAGCAGGAAGCTTGGATGATTCTAGTTTGATCAAACCGATTTATCAAAGCTGGACTGATTCAGCCGTGCCTTGGGCATATATCGCTGACAATTTACCCAAATATTCTGGCAATCGCTTTGTTTCCTAAGAGATCCCCCTCAATCCCCCTTGTAAAGGGGGAAGAAGATAATTAATTGATTCTCCCCCCTTTACAAGGGCTGGGGGGGATCTAAACTTCAAAACGCAGACAAAAATACTTTAATCGACACAATATTTATGACAATTCCCTACATAAAATTTGGTAACACTGGTTTAACTGTCTCCAAACTCGTCCTCGGTACGATGACCTTTGGACTGCAAACCGATGAAGAGACTTCCATCAAAATTCTCGATACTTCTGCTGAAGCGGGAATCAACTTTCTCGATACCGCCGATGTTTATCCCCTAGGTGGTGGACTTACGAACGCAGGACGCACCGAAGAAATTATCGGACGCTGGTTGAAAGGAAAACGCGATCGCTTTATTTTGGCAACTAAGGCAGTCGGTAAAGTCGGTAATGCTCCTTGGGATCAAGGCTCATCACGCAAACATTTATTTGATGCGATCGATCTTTCTCTGCGCCGCTTGCAGACCGATTATGTCGATCTTTATCAACTCCATTCCGATGATACGAATACACCCCTTGATGAAACTATTGAAGCTTTGGATGCGATCGTCAAATCGGGCAAAGTTCGCTATATCGGTGTTTCTAATTTTCTTGCCTATCGCCTCAGCCGTGCTTTGGGCAAAGCGGACACGCGCAGATTGACCAGATTTATCTCCGTGCAACCTCGCTATAATCTCCTATTTCGTCAAATCGAAAGAGAACTCTTGCCCCTCGCCCAAGAAGAAGGATTAGCCGTAATTCCTTACAATCCTCTTGCGGGTGGATTGCTGACGGGTAAACATAATCCTAATCAAGAACCAGCATCAGGAACACGCTTTACTCTGGCTGCTGCTGCCAAGGTCTATCAAGATCGCTATTGGCGCGATCGCGAATTTAGCACTGTCCAAAAATTACAGGATGTGGCAAAGGAAGCGGGAATTCCCCTCACTACCTTGTCCCTTGCTTGGGTATTGGCAAATCCGATCATCACCGCACCGATTATTGGCGCGAGTCGCCCTGAACAGCTTGCCGATAATTTCAAGGCGTTAGAAATCCAGTTAGATACTGACTTAAAAGCCAAGCTAGATCATATTTCGGCTGAATATCGCCTCGGTGATGCCTTGCGGTAATTTGAGAGTTTTGATTTTGTCTACGGCAAAATCAAAACTCTAGTTGGGTTGAATTTTTAGGAACTTAAATGACCACAAAAAATCGTTCGTCACATCGTAAAAGTTTCAAACATAATTTGCGATCGCATCTCAGATCCCAAGCGTTTCAACGCGCCGCCGATGCTCCCGATCTTCCCGCGACTCCTTTCCGTTTTGTCTGGTATTTTGTCAGTCAATTTCGCTGGTGGTATGTGGCGATGGTGGCTCTCGAAGCGCTCCATGCCATTTGTGGGATTATGCTCCCCTTTGCGATCGGCGAGATTATGCGTGGTGTTACTAGAGCTAGTCAGCATGGCGCAGGGATAGAAGCGATTTGGAATCCTTTCATTTTGTTCGCCTTTTTAAGCATTGGTGAAGTGATCTTTGGCAAAACCTCTGGGCTAGTGATGATTTTGCTACAGCCCGTTTTGCGGCAGCATGTAGCCCGAAATCTTTACGCCTATTTACAGCACCATTCCCATCGCTACATTAGCAACAGTTTCGCAGGAGCCTTAGCCCATCGCATTGGCGAAACTTCCCTTGGCGTTGCCCGCACTTTATATTCTCTCATTTTTGATTTCATGCCTGTGGGTATTGTGATGACAGTGGCGATCGCTCTACTAGCTCGCGTAAATTCAGGACTAGCCCTATTTGTGGGTATTTGGGCTTTTTCCTTTGTTTCCGTATCCTACTGGCTTGCCTCCCGCAGTCGTCCCTACGAGCTAGCTGCATCCTCCGCAAGAAGTGAAACGATCGGACAGATTGTCGATACTGTGACTAATCTCAGCAGTGTGCGTTTATTTGCTCGATTGGGTTTTGAGCGCAAGTATTTACGCGATCGCCATGCGGTCGAACTCAAGGATGTGAGAAGAGCGAACTGGTATTCGGAGCGTGTAAAATTGTTCCAATTCATCGCAGGAGCCGCCCTCAAAATTGGTACGCTTTACTATGCCCTGACCCTATGGAGTCAAGGGAAAATCGAAGTTGCAGATTTTGTGATGGCAAGTAGTATTGCACTTTTGATTATTTCTGAAGCGAAGAATTTGAGTCGTCGCTTTTTAGAATTTTTTGAGCATATTGGCAATGTCAGCAATGGCGTGTATACAATCATTCAGCCCCATGAAATTGTCGATCGCGATCGCCCAATTAACCACTACATTAACCAAGGTAAAATTGAATTTTTTGATGTGGAATTTAGCTATTCCGAGGAAAAGAAAGTTTTTGATCGCCTTTCAGTGACAATTGAATCGGGGCAAAGAGTAGGATTAGTGGGGTTATCGGGTTCGGGCAAATCTACTTTTGTAAATTTAGTATTGCGCCTCTTCGATCCACAATCGGGACGGATCGCGATCGATGGTGTGGATATTCGCGACATGACCCAAGAAGCTCTCCATGCCCAAATCAGCCTCATTCCTCAAGATCCTTCCTTATTCCATCGCACGCTCCTCGAAAATATTCGCTATGGGCGTTTAGAGGCAAGCGATCGGGAAGTAGTGGAAGCCGCAAAAAAAGCTAATGCCCATGAATTTATCGAACAAATTCGCGAAGGCTATGACTCAATGGTGGGAGAGCGTGGTGTCAAGCTATCGGGTGGTCAGCGTCAAAGAATTGCGATCGCCAGAGTCATTCTCAAAGATGCACCAATTCTGATTCTCGATGAAGCCACTTCCAGCCTTGATTCGATTACCGAACGCGCCATTCAAGATACTCTCGACAAAGAGATGAATGGTAAAACCGTCATTGTCGTAGCGCACCGTCTTTCCACAATTTCCCATTTAGATCGAATTTTAGTATTCCATCATGGACAAATCATCGAAGATGGTTCCCATACAGACTTGCTAGCGCTAAAAGGAGCATACCATCGTCTATGGCAGATGCAAGCAGGCGGATTCTTACCTGAAAATCTTAGCGATCGCGATTTCCCTAATCAACCTCAAAATAATGGTTCTAAAAACGGTTTTCAAATTGGTGCGATCGCCTCTCATTCTAGTTCCGAGTTAATTCAAGATTAGAAATTTGATTAGCTTTCTTTTTTAGCTTTCTTTTTTAGCTTTCTTTTTATGTCGATGTTTTGTTTCTCCCTCATTTTGTATACCAGTTAACTTGCATTTTATTTTGACCCGTGGGAAGATTATTGATATAAACTACGGTATTTACGTGTATATTTAGTAGATTATTTAGAATCCTTAATTTACAAAGGATATACAGAATTTACAGAATTTTCCATAACTCGCTAGACAAGTCCATGAAAGAACTGCCTCCATTGTTTAAGGTCTTCACTCGCCCTGATCAAATCCAAAAAATTAAACGACGATCGCTATTATTTTCCGCTGCCTATAGCCTTGTTTTATCCACTGCTTTAATTGGTTGCGCATCCACTCCTACAGCCTCAACTTCAACCGATTCTAAAACTGGATCAACATCACCTACCGCAAAAACTACTGAAGCCAGCAAACCTACTGCTAGTGCGGAGAAAAAAGTCATTCGGATTGTGCGCTCTAAACAACTCACAGCTTTAGCAGTTCTAGAGAAACAAGGTACATTAGAAAAAGCCTTTCAACCCCTTGGCTATGAAGTGAAATGGGCGGAATTTACCGCAGGACCTCAACAACTTGAAGCCTTGAATGCTAATGGGCTCGATATTGCTTCTACTGCTGAATCACCACCTGTATTTTCCCAAGCCGCAGGTAGTCCGCTTGTCTATTTAGGAGCCACAGCAACTAATGGCAAACCCGTAGCGCTCTTAGTCGCCAAAGATTCGACCTATAAAAGTGCGGCTGATCTTAAAGGCAAAAAGATTGCTTTCCAGAAAGCATCAATCGGTCACTACTTAGCGGTCAAAGCTTTTGAGAAAGAAGGGCTATCCAATAGTGATTTTGAATCTATCTTTTTACCTCCTGCCGATGCCAGCGCCGCTTTTAGTCAAGGCAAAGTTGATGGTTGGTTCATCTGGGATCCCTTCGTCACTCGTACAGAATTAAGTGGGATTGGACGAGTATTACTTGATGGAGAAAAGCTCCGTGATACTCGTAACTTCTACACTACAACTCGTAAATATTATGAGGGGAATAAAGATGCCATTAAGCTTTTCTTTGAAGAGCTAGAAAAGGCTGATGCATGGGTAAAAGCAAATCCTAAGGAAGTTGCCGCTCTACTAAGTGATGTCACTAAAGTTGATGCACCCATCTTAGAAAAGATGCACGCTAAGTATGAATATGGCTTGCGTCCAATTACTGAAGATGTGATTAAGGAGCAAGAGAAAGTAGCTGAGTTTTGGTTCAAATATAAGTTGATTCCGAATAAGCCCGATGTTCGTGCTGGCTTCTTAAAACCTGAAGAGTACGAATACATTACTCCCAAAAATGTACTTGCACTTGCCAAAGAAACCAAGTCTTAATCTGTAACCTCAAACCAAATTTTCTGATTACCAATTTGGAATATTGCACTTAAAAATATGACTGTCACCCTTCCCGCGATCGCTTTAAATACAGCACAGGAGGTAAGTATTACGCCTCTAGATGCACCTTTAGGAGCCGTCGTTACTGGTTTAGATGCGAGTAAACCTGTCGATCCCACCACGATTTTGCGCCTCAAGCAAGCCCATCGCAACTATCACATTCTCATTTTTAAAAATCAGAAATTAACTGACGAGCAGCTCAAGAATTTTGCCTATTACTTTGGCGATCTATTCGTTCCCCTTGACGAAACTCCCGTCCTCGCTTCTAAAACAGGGTTTACACCAGTGGTCATTCCCGTAGCAAATATCGAAGGTGGTTTTACGGGAACTGGAGAACTTTCTTTTCATGCCGATCACCATTGGACACCCTATCCTTCAAGTGGTTCATTTCTTTATGCCGAAGAAGTAACAACTAAGGGGGGTGAAACAGCTTGGCTCAACCTCAATCTTGCCTATGAATCCCTCGATGCTGAAACTAAGGAACGGATTAAAGATTTACAGTTGATTACCTACAATCCCTTTGTTCGCAATCCTAATTCGCCTAGGCGCTTATATCGCACTGATACGAGCACGCCACTGGTCGCCCCTGTATTTCCCCATCCCCTTGTGCGTACTCATCCTGAAAGTGGATTAAAGGTTCTCAGTCTCGGCTATGAAACAGAAGTATCCTTAGTGGGAGTTGATCCAGAGGAAGGTTCGGCGCTCATTGCTCAATTACGCCAGCATCTCAACCAGTCCAAGTTCTATTACGAGCATAAGTGGTCTGTGGGCGATATTGTGTATTGGGATAACCAATCAACTCTGCATCGTCGCACTGCCTTCGATCCTAGTGAACGCAGAGTCCTGAAGCGCATTAGCCTTGCTGGTAGCCGTCCATTTTAGATAATTTTGGGCAGGCAAATTCTTAGATTTCCCTGCCCAAAATTATAGTTAATAAATAGTTAATAAGTAGCTAGGCATAAGTAAACTTAAACCCTAGAAGAGGATACCGCCCGCGCAGCGGGCGGTATCCTCTCTGGTTTTATTTTTTAATTATGCCGAACTACTTACCAATTCACGAAAGTGTGAGAACACTTTTGGGAATTAAGAACTAAACCTAGTAAAGGTTTGCAAGTTAAGAAATGGCTACGCCATTTCTTAACTTGGTGTAAGAAGCAATATTAGCCTTGTTCGGAGCTGTTATCTTTCATGGTCACATTGGTTAAGCAAATTCAACAATCTCAACGAAACTCAATCTTCAAACAAATTACCCTATTGGTAATTCCTAGTGTGATAGCCCTATCAACTGCTTTAACGAGTTGTAGCAATTCTTCAAACCAAGGGGCGATATCGCCCCCATCGACCTCTAAGAATGAAGCAAAACCAGTTGTCATCAAAACCAAAGTGGTTCGTTTGGGCTATCAGACTGCTGGCGATATCGTCAAGGTCAAAGGAGTCCTAGAAAAGCGACTAGAGCCACTGGGCGTAAAGGTTGAATGGTCGCAGTTCGCCGCTGGTCCTCAATTGATGGAAGCACTTAATGTGGGCAAGATCGATCTGGGCTCTGTCGGTGAGACCCCACCAATTTTTGCCCAAGCCGCAGGTTCTTCACTAGTGTATGTTTCAGGGCGTAGACCTAGTGAAGGCAAGGGAAGCGCAATTATTGTTCAGAAAGATTCACCCATCAAGAGTGTTGCTGACCTCAAGGGACAAAAAGTCGTTTTCCAAAAGGGTTCCGCTTCCCATTACCTATTGATTAAGGCATTAGATGAAGTGGGGCTCAAGTATAGCGATATTCAGGCTGTAACCTTGCCTCCTGTAGATGCGAGAGAAGCGTTTATTCAAGGTCGAATTGATGCTTGGGTAACATGGGATCCTTATTTGGCTTTCGTGCAGTCAAAAGCTGAAGCGCGTGTGCTTAGGGATGCGAACAAGATTGCAACTCAAGGGGGATTTTATATTGCCTCGCGTAGTTTTGCGACCGAAAATCCTGAGGCATTGCGAATTATTTTAGAAGAGATTGACAAAAATGGTGAATGGGCTGAAGCAAACCGTCCTGAAGTTGTGAAGTTAGTCGCTCCAATCCTGAAGATCGATCCCCAAATTTATGAGATTGTTTCTAGCCGTGCGAGCTATCGCTTGCGTGCTATCACTCCTCAAGTACTAGAGGAACAGCAAAATATTGCCGATTTGTTCACGCAAGAGAAAGTGATTCCCAAGAAGATCGATATCAAGGATGCGGCTCTAACAACCGAGCAGTATGCTGCGATTATCCCTGAATCCCTCAAAATTGTAGCTAACAAGTAAAGCATACCTAGAAGAGCATATCGCCCACTATGCGATCGCTACAATCTCTGGTTTTGGTTTTTAATACACAATATTTCACGCAGTATATACGCATTATAAATTATGACTACTGGAACTATTAATCCAACTCAAGATAATCCAACTCAAGATAACTCTAAGATTCGGACCTCTCGCGTACAGATCGCTAATGGTGATTTGCTAATTGATGCTTACCTTGCCGAACCCGATCGCGTAGGTACTTTCCCCGCAGTGGTTGTTGTACAAGAGATCTTTGGTGTGAATATTCATATTCGGGAGGTAGCGGAACGTTTGGCAAAGGAAGGATATGTGGCGATCGCCCCTGCCCTATTTCAACGCACTGCTCCTAATTTTGAGTCAAATTATGCCCCTGAAGATATCCAAGTAGGACGAGGGTTGAAGGATCGGACTAAGGCGGATGAAATCCTTGGCGATATTCAAGCAGCGATCGCTTATCTCAAGGGCTTGCCTAAGGTCAAGGGTGAAGCGATCGGCGCGATTGGCTTCTGCTTTGGGGGGCATGTGGTGTATTTGACTGCGACATTACCAGAGATTAAAGCAACTGCCTCCTTTTATGGTGGCGGTATTCCTAGCTCTACTCTTGGCAACTCTAGCGGCGAACCGACGATTAACCGTACTGCGGAAATTAAAGCACCAATCTATGCTTTCTTTGGTGAAGAAGATCAGGGAATTCCGCTTACGGATGTGGATAAGATAGAATCAGCTTTAGTGGCAGCAAAAATCTCCCATAAAATTTTTCGATATGCCAAGGCTGGTCATGGTTTCTTCTGCGATCGTCGGGGCAGTTACCATCCCGAAGCGGCGGCGGATGCTTGGACTCATGTTTTGGAATTGTTTCAAGAGAATCTAAAGTAAAGAACCTTATTTTGATAGAGCAGCAAAGCTGCTCTATCAAAATAAATATCAATAAATGGCGAAATGGTGCGCAAAATCAGTGAAAGCATTATTACCTAAAGAATTTGCCGATCGCTTAGAACCACATTTGATACCAAGTTAAGAAATGGCTACGCCATTTCTTAACTTGGTATTAATTAGCTAGGTTCAATTAAATATAACTACCAAAAAGCCTAAAGTGTAAACTGCGCGTACACTTTAGGCTTTTTGCGGTTAATTATGCCCAGCTACTTAGTTATTTATACTTAAGATTTAAGATATAGTGATACTTCATCTTCATTTCATTTTTTGGCTTTAAGCTTTTATTTAGCCAATAAATTTCCATATTATGCATCTTAAGAAACTTAACATCTTATCCCATAGCTTAGGTTTAGCAGCGATCGCCTCGATGGCAACAGTTGCCCTATCAGCCTGTAATGCCACACCTAATCCTGAAGCATCTTCTAGCCCAGCAGCTACACCTGCTATTGTCCCTAGCTCTAGCCCTATGGCTAAGGTGACGCTGCACAATGGAGGTAATATGCACATGGCAATGGATTTGGGAATAGCTGATGCGAACTTTGATCTGCGCTTTATCGATGCGATGATTCCCCATCATCAAGGAGCCTTAGAGATGGCAAAAGACGCTAAGGGCAAATCTCAACGTCCTGAAATTCAAAAGCTAGCTGATGAAATTATTAAGGCACAAACTAAAGAGATTGCCAATCTGCAAGCTTGGCGCAAACAATGGTATCCCTCGGCTAGTGATATGCCGATGGCATATAATGCCCAGATGGGACATATGATGGAGATGAGTCCTGATCAAATCAAGGGCATGATGATGAGACAAGATTTAGGGGCAAAGGATGCCGAATTCGATTTCAGGTTTATCAATGCCATGATTCCGCATCATGAAGGGGCTGTGTTAATGGCAAAAGATGCATCAACTAAGTCTACCCGAACAGAAATTAAGAAGCTTGCCCAAGATATTATTTCTTCACAACAAGTAGAAATCAAGCAAATGCAGGAATGGAAGAAAGCTTGGTATAAAAAATAAGTAGCTTTGCTGCGCTCAGCCAGAGATTTCTGAGCGCAGTCGAAGTTTACTATCTATCGAAATACTGAACTAGGCTTCCGAGCAGTTAACCATCCAAGGAATTCCAAAGCGATCGACAAACATGCCAAACCGTTTAGCCCAGAAGGTTTCCTGAAGCGGCATCCTTATTGTTCCACTGTCTGCCAATGCCTGAAATACTCGTTCTGCTTCAGTTACATCTTCAAATTGAAGATTGACGTAGAAACCCTGTGGTTTTTCTAAGTAATCAGAGGGAGCATCAGAACCCATCAAAACGATGTCACCAATGGTTAATTGGGCATGGAGAATTTTATCGCGCCATGCTTCGGCAGTTTGTTCTGCCATAGGTGATTCGCCGTGGGTCATCATCATTACGATTTTGCCACCCAAACACTGCTCGTAAAATTTAAAGGCGGCTTCACATTGACCATTGAAGGTTAGATAGGGATTCAATTGCATAATGTACTCCTTAGGTTAATAAATTAGGTTAATCAATGATTGCGAGATCTATGCGTAGGACGCTTAAAACAGGCTGAATGCTTAAACTTTGAGCTTTTCCGCCGCTGCACGGATGCGTTCTTCCTGTTCCCGAAGTGCGGGTGTAAATTCGTCGCCAAAATCTGCCGCCTCAAAAAGCGGACGAATCT
Source organism: Pseudanabaena sp. UWO310 (assembly GCF_006861605.1). Taxonomy (NCBI): domain Bacteria; kingdom Bacillati; phylum Cyanobacteriota; class Cyanophyceae; order Pseudanabaenales; family Pseudanabaenaceae; genus Pseudanabaena; species Pseudanabaena sp. UWO310. The sequence continues at coordinate 15,339 of NZ_SELU01000007.1, forward strand.
CAATCTCTGATTCTGATGGCATGGGATTGGGACAGCGTTTGACCCAAGCGATCGCCTCTTCCATCGACTGTACTTGCCAGATCCAGTAGCCAGCCACTAGCTCCTTTGTCTCTGTGAATGGTCCATCGATGACGCTGCGATTTGCTCCTGAAAATCTTACCCGCACTCCCTTCGAGCTAGGGTGTAGACCATCCCCAGCTAGCATAATTCCTGCTTTGACCAATTCTTCGTTGAATTTACCCATGTCAGTTAGCAGTTGTTCGCTGGGCATCACGCCAGCTTCTGAGTCTTTGGTCGCTTTGACCATAACCATAACTTTCATCTTTCAATCTCCTATTTACTATTGCTATGTAAGTAGCTAGGCGCAATTGAATATAAAACCCCCAAAGCTGTGGCGCACGCGCAGCGTGCGCCACAGCTTTGGTTTTTGTTTTTTTATTATGCTTAGCTACTTAGAGTTAAGAGAGGCTCAACCTTTGCTTCATGATCTAGTCGAATGGGATGACAAGCGATCGACAGATTGAGCAATTTTTCTAGAAAAGTTTTTAAAAAGCTGATGAGAAATTAGAAGCGCGTTCTGTTTATGGAGACTACTTGTCTGATGGCAAGTCTGACAGCTCTAGAATTGGGCGAATTTCAACTGTGCCTTTATGAACTGAGGGAATGCGTTCGGCGATCGCGATCGCTTCTTCGAGATTGGTCGCATCGATCAAGAAGTAGCCACCGAGTTGTTCCCGTGTTTCAGCAAAGGGACCATCAGTTACCATCCGTTTGCCGTCACGCATCCTCACACTAGTTGCTTTGGCAACGGATTGTAGTGGTGAAGCGCCCAAGTATTGTCCGTTCGCATTCAGTTCTTGGGTGAGATGCACTGACTCCTTAAAGCATTGCTCTCTCTCATTTTCTGTCCATGCAGTTTCGTCGATGTAAACGAGCAATATATATTTCATGATTGATCCTCTTGACCTATAATTAGTGTACACTAATCATAGGTCAATCTCCAAATGAGTTACATGCAAACCCAAACCAAGGAAATTTTTGAAAGCCTTGCTTTGCAAGGCTTTCAAAAATTTCCTTGTGGTTCGTTTGATTGATAATTGCTATATATTTCAGGATCGATCGCTAAATATTTGTTGCGAGCTAATGCTTGCGCCGATAATGCGCTGTCATGAACTGCTGCCACTTGCCATCATCACCAAGAATCTGCGATCGCATGATCCGATGATCATCACTAACAAACTCAATGATGTCCTGATACTTGGCGATCGCACTCTGGCTAAAGTTTAGTCCTTCTGTATCGAGTGTGAGAATCTTTTCAGACTCATCAAGAGCGCCATTGTAAATCCAGAGATGCGTCATCATTGAGCCGATAAACGTTCCCACATACCGATTGATTTTTGGGTCATAGCCTAACGTCATAATGGTCTTGCCAAGATTACCGTCTGGCATCTCACACTCGCCTTCTGCCAACACCCAAAGCCCGCCAAGCGATCGGACTATCTCCGTTCCTTGATTCTTCGATGGTGGTTGGTCATCTCCCATCATACATTCGACTTCCGAAATCCATTCACCAACGAATTTATCGAGCCACTGATGTTCTTTTTGAGGTTCAGTGTCCATATTTTTCTCCTAGTTTTGCTCCTAAATGGTTAATCAGATTTTTCCAGTCTTCTCTTACAGATCTCGCGCGGCAACCATTGCATTAATCTGCTCATCAGCGCCCCGAATCTCAAAGGCTCCGTTGCGAACTCCTGGGTGTTGGGACATCAATTGGATGGCATGGTTCAGATCTCTAGCTTCAAGAAAGAGGATACCGCCTAGATGTTCCTTCGTTTCAGCGTAGGGACCATCGGTAATCGTGACCTTCCCGTTCTGATACCTTAGCGTTGTGGCATTACGGATACTTTGGAGAGCTTCGCCACCAACAAAGTGTCCGCCTCGGCGTAGCTCATCGTCATAGGCGAAATATTCCTCCATTAGAGTAGTGCGATCGCTTTCGGTCATTTGCTCCCATTGCGCCTCATCCATATATCCAAGGCATATAAATTTCATCGTTGCCTCCAGAGTTTTAGCTAAAATTAGCTACCTTCATCTTGTAGTCGTTTGGTGAAGCTATAAATCGACAAGGCGGCAAAATATTTTTTGTTAGACAACTAAAGGCGGCGCGAAGCGCCGCCTTTAGTTGTCTTTTTAATTTAATTCTTGGAGACGCTTTTCGAGAAACCGCCGCTCTGGTTCTTGCTTAACGAGTATAAGGGCGCGTTGGTAAGATTCTCTTGCCTCTGACTTTCTGCCCAAGCGCCGACAGAGATCGGCTTTTGCGGCATGGGCTAAGTGGTAATCGGCTAAATCGCCATTCGCTAAGATCGCATCGATCCGTTGCAATCCCGCTAGAAAACCATCCCGCATCGCCACTGCCACGGCTCTATTTAAATCCACCACTGGTGATGGCTCTGCTCGCATGAGTAGGTCATACAAGGCGACAATCTGTGCCCAGTCCGTTGCCTCAGCACTTGTGGCTTCAGAATGTACTGCGGCGATCGCTGCCTGAATTGTGTAGGAGCCGAACTGTGGCGATGACAGCGCTTGCCGCACCAGTGTCCTACCTTCGGCAATATATGCTTGGTTCCAGAGGGAGCGATCCTGATCTTCTAGCAGAATTAAATCTCCTGTGGCAGATGTGCGGGCAGTACGTCGCGATTCTTGCATGAGCATCAGGGCTAACAATCCGATCGCTTCCGCATCGGGTAATAGCTCCACGACTAATCGCCCTAAGCGAATTGCTTCTTCTGAGAGATCGGTTCTCGTTAATGCTGTCCCCGATGAAGCGGCGTATCCTTCGTTAAACACCAAGTAGATCGTTTGCAATACTGTATCTAAGCGATCGGGTAGTTCAGCGATCGCGGGTACTTGATAGGGAATATGCGCGTCGCGAATTTTTGCTTTGGCGCGGACGATGCGCTGGGCTAAGGTGGGAGGCGCGATCAGAAAGGCACTGGCAATTTCTTCGGTGGTAAGTCCACAGACTTCTCGAAGGGTTAAGGCAACTTGAGCTTCTCGCGATAGGGCTGGATGGCAGCAGGTGAAGATTAGGCGCAGGCGATCGTCTTCGACATCCTCATCCTCTGTAACTGAGTTATCGCTTGTGTCGAGATGTTGAGCTAGTTCCGCTAAAGATGCATCAAAGCGAGTACGGCGACGAATCGTATCAATGGCTTTGAAGCGTCCCACGGAGACAAGCCAAGCTTTAGGATTGGCAGGGATGCCGTCACGCAGCCATTGTTTGACGGCTACGGCGAAGGCTTCATGCATCGCTTCTTCTGCAAGGTCAAAGTCGCCAATTAAGCGAATCAGAGTAGCAAAAATACTGCGAGATTCTTGACGATAAACCTCATTGACGCGATCGCGGATCTGACGAGCATTGTTCTCATTCATTTTCTCATTCATAAAGTGCGATTGTGATTGCTGCGGATGCTAAAATTGCTGATATCGTCCGCACATGGTTCCAGACTGTCCAATTGGCAAGATAATTAGCCCATAGACTCGCACCATTAGCACTATCTGGATCGGCGATCGCTAGGGCTTCATTTAGCGGCACATTGAACAAGATCGTTACGCCAAATGCCCCGACAAGATAGAACAGGCTGCCGATGAGTAAGTAAGCGGACTTGGATGGATACCAGTTTAACAGTGAAGCTCCAGCTATAAAAATACAGGTCACGGCTGTTCCCACAAATATGCCCATGAATAACGGATTGATCGCCGTAATATTGATGGATTGCATAGCAGTCATCCCTTCCTTCGGTTGAAGTCTGGCAAGAGCATTCATGACAAAAGTCGAGAAAGCGAAGAAGACCCCAGCCACAAGCCCACAGCCCAATGCGGAGAAAAGTTTCAATACAAAATAATGTTGTGGAGTGAATTGCATCATTTTTCTTTCTAATTCTTAAGTAGCTAGGCATAAGTAAGACCAATTTCCAAAATGGCGTTGCCATTTTGGAAATCTCAAAACCCTAATGGGTTTGGTGTTTAATTCACAAAAGTGTTGTCACACTTTCGTGAATTGGTAACCCAGAAGAGCATACCGCCCGCGTAGCGGGCGGTATGCTCTCTGTTTTTGTTTTTTTATTATGCCGAACTACTTAATCATTTACCATTAACCGTCGCTTCCATCAATCTACAAAGCTCATGTAGGTGAAATATAGCCTTTAACCTACCCTCAATCGCATCGGGGAGTAATTTAAATCCCAACTTCCGACAGATACTTTGCATTTTGTAATTGCTATTGAGAATATAACCCACGATCGCTTCCAATTGCTCCTCCTTGCCAATTTCCAGTAGCCGAGTTAGTAGTTCTGTTCCCAGACCCTGATTTTGATAGCGATCGCTAACGATTAACGCAAATTCAGCTTCGTTTGTACCATGCAATTTACTTAGCCTTGCTACGGCTAATATCTCATGTTCTAAATTTTGGAGATTTTGAGCATCGGCTTTACGATCGGCGACAAGAATCATTTCGCGATCGTAATCGATAAAGCAAATACGAGTCAACCGTTCATGGGCGATGCGTTTATTTAATTTCACCATATGGGCATAACGCAAGTAGACGCTTTCTTCGGAAAGGTTTTGGTGAAACTGCACCATGAGAGGTTCATCTTCGGGACGGATCGGACGAATATTTAAGCGATCGCCCTTGCGCGATTCCCAATGCTGAACATATTTAGTGGGATAGGGGCGAATTGCAGGCAGTGGGCGATCAGCAAAGGATGATTGAGTATGCAGCAGTATCCGAGCATCTAAAGCAATCATTCCTTCGGGGGAAACTAGCAAAGGATTGATATCAATTTCGCGGATCTGGGGCTGTTCGACTATTAACTGACTGAAGCTCACCAACAACTGTTCAAGTTTTGCCATATCGATCGCTTTTCTTCCCCGAATGCCTTGTAATGCTTGATAAATGCGGGTTTGCTCCATCATGCGCCGCGCTAGTGTCGTGTTTAAGGGCGGTAAGGCAAGCGATCGATCTTGAAACACTTCTACCAATTGCCCTCCCATACCAAATAATATTACTGCCCCAAATTGCGGATCGAGGCTACTACCCAAAATTAGTTCATAACCTTCCATTTTGATCATCGGCTGCACAGTTACCCCTAAAAATGCCGCAGGATCAATGGAATTCACTTTTGATTTAATCTGGGCAAACGCACGGCTAACGTCAGCAGCATCGGCTAGATTTAGACGGACACCACCGACATCAGTTTTGTGGGTAATAATTTCTGAATGGAGCTTTAGAACGACGGGATAGCCGAAGCGATCGGCGATTTCTACGGCTTCCAGATCGCTCTTGGCAATTTCTGTCGCAATCGTGGGAAGACCATAGGCGGCAAGAAGTTGTTTCGATTCATGTTCCGTTAATAGCGTGCGATCGCTCTTAATTGCCTTAGCCAGAATTTGCTCTACCAAACGGCGATCGGGTGTGAACCAATCCGAATCCGCAGGTAACGATGGAGTTTCATAAATACCGCGCAGATTATAGCTATAGCGCCACATATAGTTAAACAGTCGCACGGCGGTGTCTGGATAGGGAAAGGTGGGAATATTCGCTTGATTGAGAATCTGCGTACCTGCGGCTACTTCATGACCACCCATCCAACTTGAGAGAATTGGCTTGCCTAGTTGACTATACGCCTTCAGCTTTTCGGCGGTTTGGGTAGGATCGGTCATCGCTTGGGGAGTCAGAATTACTAATAACCCATCACTATTGGGATCTTCAGCGACTACTTCTAAGGTCTGGGCATAGCGATCGCAACTGGCATCACCGAGAATATCAATGGGATTGTGATGACTCCATTGCGCGGGCAAAAAGCGATCAAGTTCTGTTAGAGTTTCGGGTGCTAGTTCCGATAATGCACCGCCACCACTAATGAGCGCATCGGTAGCGATCGCCCCAGGTCCCCCAGCGTTAGTGACAATCGAAAGCCGATTTCCCTTTGGGCGCGGTTGCTTCGCCAGAATTTCCGCCATATCAAATAGGTCAGAAATTGTATGGACTCGCAACACCCCACAGCGACGGAAAGCGGCATTCAGCACTTCATCGCGACCAGTCAAAGCCCCTGTATGGGAAGCGGCGGCTTTTGCGGCGGCTTCCGTATGTCCAACTTTCAGAACAATGATGGGTTTATCCATTGCCACCTCCCGCGCCGCCGAGAGAAATGCATGGGCATCACCAATGGATTCCATATATAAAACAATGCTGTTGGTATGGGGATCGTCGCCAAGATATTCAATCAGATCTCCCCAACCCACATCCAACATCGATCCAATGGAAACGAAGGCACTAAAACCCACATTTTCCCCCAAACTCCAATCCAAAATCGAAGTACAAAGCGCACCACTTTGACTAATAAAGGCGACATTTCCCGCCCGAGCGATCGCCCCTGCAAAGGTAGCATTTAAGCCCCCAAGCGGATTCATTAAACCAAGACAGTTGGGGCCAATAATTCGCATCCCTCCTTTTCTAGCTTCCGTTAAAATTTCTCGCTCTAACGCCGCCCCCGCTTCACCGATTTCTTTAAAGCCAGCCGAAACAATAATTGCACCTTTTACTCCTACCGCCACACATTCGCGAATCACCTGTGGAACTGTCGCCGCAGGGGTGGCAATTACTGCCAGATCGACAACTTCTGGAACATTGGCAATGTCTGGATAGGACTTGATGCCCAAGATGCTATGACGTTGGGGATTGACTGGAAAAACTGTGCCACCAAAGGGACTACGAATCAAATTCCATAGCAACGTACGCCCAACACTTCCTTCCCTTTCACTTGCACCAATCACTGCCACGGAGCGAGGGTGAAATATGCAATCAAGGGGATGACGTTGCCCCTTCCAAATATCATGGGCAGGGTCGTTACATTCCAGTAATTTATTCTGCATAGTATCCTCCTAAAAAGCCTACGACTTAAACAACCCAAATATTGTTTAAACTTGCTTAGAATTACCCCCAAACAGATATTCAGCTAGTGTTAAATCTTAATTATTCTGATTGCATCTTCGGCATGACTTGATATTCCCAATTGTAGTCATTACGGAGAGACTGCACAGTTAACTTTTGTAATAAATAAGCTGGCATTTCCTGAGGAACTGAGTATTAAACCTACAATAGAAGTAGCGATAAAACATCAGTATAGTCAGTATAAATTGTATAGATTATATAGATTGTTGTGGCGCTGTAAATTAAATCTATTAGCTTATCATCCATTAGAGGCAAAGCTATGTATCTCGAATGGCAAGGATTTACGGAAGGTATTTGGACAAGGGAAGTTAACGTTAGAGACTTTATCCAAAAGAATTACAGTCCCTATGAAGGTAATGCTGAGTTTTTGACTGCACCGACGACTAGAACTCAGCAACTTTGGCATGAGGTTTCGGAACTGATGAAAGCAGAACGCCAAAAGGGAATATTGGATGCAGACACAAAGATCCCGACCTCAATTACGGCGCATGATGCGGGATATATCGATCGCGAGTTAGAACAAATTGTTGGATTGCAAACTGATCAGCCTTTAAAACGAGCGATCATGCCCTATGGTGGTATTCGCGTGGTCAAAGCGGGGCTAGCCGCCTATGGCTATGAACTTGATCCTCAGACTGAAGAAGTTTTTACTAAATATCGTAAAACCCATAATGATGGCGTGTTTGATGTCTATACCAATGAAATGCGGAAGGCAAGAAAATCGGGGATCATCACTGGTTTACCCGATGCCTACGGAAGGGGACGGATCATTGGTGACTATCGTCGTGTGGCTCTCTATGGAGTCGATCGCCTAATTGACGACAAGAAGACGCAGAAAGAATCCCTTGATGTCGATGTGATGGATGAAGAAACCATTCGTCTCAGGGAGGAGCTATCGGAACAAATCAGGGCGCTGTTTGAACTCAAGGAAATGGCAGCGAAGTATGGCTTTGATATTGGTCGTCCTGCTATGACCGCCAAAGAAGCGGTGCAATGGCTGTATTTTGGCTATCTCGGTGCAGTCAAAGAACAAAATGGGGCAGCAATGTCCCTCGGTCGAGTTTCAACGTTTTTAGACATATATTTTGATCGCGATTTACGCAATGGTTTGATCGCCGAAACTGAATTACAGGAACTCATCGATCATTTTGTGATGAAGTTGCGCATGGTGCGGTTCTTGCGTACGCCTGACTACAATGACCTATTCTCAGGCGATCCCACATGGGTGACGGAAGCGATCGGCGGTATGAGTGCGGATGGTCGGACTTTAGTGACCAAAAATAGCTATCGTTTTTTGCATACTCTCTCCAATCTGGGAGCAGCACCAGAACCTAATCTCACCGTTTTATGGTCAGAGCATTTACCCGAAAACTTCAAACAGTTCTGCGCCAAGATTTCTAGCGACACTAGTTCCATTCAGTATGAAAATGACGATCTGATGCGTCCCACCTATGGCGATGACTATGCGATCGCCTGTTGCGTATCGGTGATGCGAATTGGTAAACAGATGCAGTTCTTTGGTGCGCGGGTGAACTTAGCGAAGACGCTGCTCTATGCGATTAACGGTGGTAAGGATGAGAAGTCTGGGGATCAAGTCGCTCCCAACTTTGCACCAATTACCAGTGAGTATCTAGATTATCAAGAAGTCAACGATCGCTTGCAGCAAATGATGTCATGGCTGGCGAAGGCTTATATTAATACGCTCAATGTCATTCACTATATGCATGACAAGTATTGCTACGAGCGGATCGAAATGGCGTTGCACGATCGCGATGTCTATCGGACGATGGCTTGTGGGATCGCTGGTTTATCAGTAATTACCGATTCCCTCTCGGCAATTAAACATGCCAAGGTGAAAGTAATTCGCAACGAGCAGGGCTTGGCGGTAGATTATGTCACTGAAGGCGAATATCCGCAGTATGGCAATAACGACGATCGCGCCGATAATATCGCGATCGACCTTGTGGCAAGGTTCATGAACGAAATTCGTAAGCATCCCACCTATCGCCATGCGGTTCCCACCCAGTCAGTGCTGACGATTACTTCCAATGTCGTCTATGGCAAAAAAACGGGTAACACTCCCGATGGGCGCAGGGCTGGCGAACCCTTTGCTCCAGGAGCGAATCCCATGCATGGACGCGATCACTGTGGTGCGATCGCTTCGCTCTCATCGGTATCGAAATTACCCTACAGCGACTGTCAAGATGGTATTTCTAATACTTTCTCGATAGTACCCATGGCGCTAGGTAGACAGGAAAGCGATCGCACCAATAATCTGGTTGGGTTGCTAGATGGCTATTTCCACGATGGCGGTCATCATATTAATGTGAATGCGATCGATCGCAGTACCCTACTCGATGCGATGGAACATCCTGAAAACTATCCACAGCTTACAATTCGAGTTTCGGGCTATGCGGTGAACTTTATTAAGCTCACCCGTGAGCAGCAGATGGATGTAATTAAGCGCACGTTCCATGAACGTGTCTAGTTTTAACAATTGTCGCTTTGCGACAATTGTTAAAAACACAGAGGAAATATCATGTCGGGAACTGGACGCATTCATTCAATCGAAACTCTTGGGACAGTTGACGGACCTGGAATCAGATTTATCGTTTTCACTCAAGGCTGTCCCCTCCGCTGTCTCTATTGCCATAATCCCGATTGTCGGAACGCCCATGATGGGAAGGAAGTCACCGTCGATTATCTAATTGATGAAATTACCAAATGCAAATCCTACATCCGCAAAGGAGGCGTAACCGTAAGTGGTGGTGAACCCCTAATGCAACCTGAATTTACCAGAGAGATCTTCAAGCGTTGCCATCAACTAGGTTTGCATACGGCTCTTGACACATCGGGTTATTGTGCGATCGAGGTAGCAAAACCAGTTCTTGAGGAAACCGACTTGGTTCTTCTCGATATAAAGTCCTATATTCCTGAACTTTATTACCAATTGACCAGTGTTTCAGTCGCACCAACTTTAGCGATCGCCAAATATCTCAGTGATATCAATAAGCCTGTATGGATCAGGTTCGTTCTAGTCCCCCATCTCACCGATAATCTGACTAATATCAATCAACTTGCCGATTTTATTGCCACCCTTAAAAATGTCGAAAGATTGGAAGTTCTACCGTTTCATAAGATGGGCGAATATAAATGGGAGCAATTGGGATTACCCTATGCCCTCAAAGATACGCCACCTGCGCCTCCCGAACTGGTGCAGCAAACGGTTGATATATTTTGCGATCGCGGAATTAATGCACTGGGGGCGGTAGGGATTTAGATGGTTTTATTTAGCGGTTAGCGGTTAGCTTTTAGCGGTTAGCTTTGTAAGTTTGGTTATTGGTTATTGGTAGTTGGTGATTGGTGATTGGTGATTGGTATCAGATTTCTAATTCTAGTGTAGTTAAAAAGCTAAGAGCTAATGGCTAAAAGCTAAAAGCTAAAAGCTAATGGCTAATAGCTAAGGGCTAATTGCTAAAAAACAAAAATGAGGAGTATTTACAAATGAAAGTTACGAATGTTGAAGAATTGGAATTGTTGATTCAGAGGGTGAAAGTTGCCCAAGCGGAATATGCGAATTTTAGCCAAGAGCAGGTCGATCGCATTTTCAAACAGGCGGCGCTGGCAGCGAATGCGGCGCGGATTCCTTTGGCGAAGGCGGCGGTAAAAGAATCGGGAATGGGGGTAATCGAAGATAAGGCGATCAAGAATCACTTTGCTTCGGAAATGATTTACAACAAGTATAAGAACGATAAAACCTGTGGGGTGATTGAATCGGACAAGCATTTTGGCTATGAACGCATTGCTGAACCTGTAGGGCTGTTAGCGGGGATCGTACCTGTGACTAATCCCACTTCTACGACTATCTTTAAGTCTCTGATTGCACTCAAGACCCGTAACGGCATCATCTTCTCGCCCCATCCCCATGCTAAGGAATGCACGATCGCCGCAGCGAAAATCGTTCTTGATGCTGCCGTAGCCGCAGGTGCGCCTCCCGATATTATCGGCTGGATTGATGAGCCGACCGTACCGCTTTCTCAAGCCCTGATGCAAAACCCGAATATTAAACTAATTTTGGCAACGGGGGGACCTGGCATGGTCAAGGCGGCTTACTCTTCGGGGCATCCTTCCATCGGTGTTGGTGCTGGGAATACGCCTGCGATTATCGATGAAACCGCCCATATTCAGATGGCAGTAAGTTCGATCATTCTCAGTAAAACCTTTGACAATGGCACGATTTGCGCTTCTGAACAGTCGGTGGTGGTAGTTGATGCAATTTATGAGACGGTGCGCGAGGAGTTTATCAAACGCGGGGCGTATTTCCTGAATGTAGAAGAACGGGATCAAATTCGCAAGGTGATTTTGACCGATGGACGCTTGAATGCTGCGATCGTTGGACAGTCGGTACTCAAAATTGCGGAGATTGCAGGTTTTAAGATTCCTGAGAATACAAGGGTTTTGATTGGTGAAGTAGAAGCGATTTCTAAGGATGAACCCTTTGCCTTTGAGAAGCTTTCGCCAATTTTAGCGATGTATCGCGCTCAGGATTTCCATGATGCTGTCGATAAGGCTGAAGAATTAGTTCTATTTGGTGGACATGGACATACTTCGGTTCTCTATACTGCTCCTAGCAATCATGAGCATATTCACTACTTTGAGCACAAGCTAGAAACCTCACGGGTGTTGATTAATACGCCATCTTCACAGGGGGCGATCGGCGATCTCTATAACTTCCGTCTCGATCCATCGCTGACCCTTGGTTGTGGTAGCTGGGGCGGTAACTCGGTTTCGGCAAATGTGACTCCCCATCATTTGTTAAATATCAAAACCGCCGCCGAACGCCGTGAGAATATGCTCTGGTTTCGCATCCCACCCAAGATTTACTTCAAAGCTGGCTGCTTGCCTGTCGCTTTGCGCGATCTCATGGGTCGAAAACGCGCCTTGATCGTCACCGATCGCCCTTTGTTTGAATTGGGCTTAACCAAAGAAGTCACTGACAGTTTAGAAGAAATCGGCATTGCTCACTATACCTTTTATGATGTCGAACCCGATCCTTCGCTTGCTACAGTCCGTAAAGGATTAGCAATCTGTAACAGTTTCCATCCCGATGTAATTATTGCCTTTGGTGGCGGTTCGCCCATGGATGCTGCCAAAATCATGTGGCTGCTTTACGAACATCCCGATATTGAATTTGAAGGTTTGGCAATGCGATTTATGGATATTCGCAAGCGGGTTTATGAGTTGCCACCTTTGGGCGCGAAAGCAATGATGGTCGCGATCCCCACCACATCGGGAACTGGGTCAGAAGTTACGCCTTTTGCTGTCGTCACCGATGAGAAATCTGGGATCAAATATCCCCTTGCCGACTATGCCCTGACCCCGAATATGGCGATCGTCGATCCCGAACTGACGATGAATATTCCCAAACGGTTAACGGCCTATGGCGGTATTGATGCCCTCACCCATGCGATCGAGGCTTACGTTTCCGTACTTGCTTCGGAATATACCAATGGCTTAGCTCTCGAAGCAATTCGTTTGTTGTTCAAGTATCTGCCTAGTGCTTACAAAAATGGAGCCAAAGATCCTAAAGCGCGGGAAAAAGTTCATTATGCCGCCACGATCGCAGGGATGGCTTTTGCGAATGCTTTCTTAGGAGTATGTCACTCGATCGCGCACCAATTGGGCGGCACTTGTCATATTGCTCACGGTTTAGCCAATGCGCTGATGATTTCCCACGTGATTCGCTACAATGCGACCGATACTCCCTTTAAGCAAGCAATTTTCTCGCAAAATAAATATCCCAATAGTAAATGGCGCTATGCCCAGATTGCTAATTATCTAAATTTGGGTGGTGATACCGATGATGAAAAAGTAGAAAGATTGATTGCGGCCGTAGAAGATCTCAAACGCCAAGTGGATATTCCGAAAACCATTAAGGATGTTCTTGACGAACAGGGGATGAGCCAAGATTATTTCATGGCTCATGTGGAAGAAATGGCAGATCGAGCCTTTGACGATCAATGTACGGGCGCAAATCCTCGCTATCCATTAATTGCCGATCTCAAGCAATTAATGCTACAAGCATAGAGAAAATATGAGTGGTAAGTAGTTCGGCATAATTAAAAACCAAACCCAGAAGAGAGTACCGCCCGCGTAGCGGGTGGTACTCTCTTCTGGGTTTTAAGTTTACTTATGCTGAACTACTTATTGCCTAGCTAACGAGCGACTGTAACTTGGAACAAGCTTTAGAAATTGCCTCAATGCTTCCAGGGTTGACTAATCCGTAATAGTCAAAGGTGTAAACGCGATCGCTAGTTACGGCATCAAGCTTATTCCAAAAAGGAGCCTCTTTAAGTTTATTGATTGCACCATCGCCCATATCAACCAGAATTAGAACTTTGGGATTTGCTTCTAAAACCTTCTCAGCAGAAAGAGTAATGTAACCGCGTTGGGGGCTTTGACCTTGTAACTCGGCAGCCGCGTTATTAATTTGGAACTGGGTTAGCAAATCACCTGCCCAACTATTTTTGTTAGGTGCTAGGATTGGTTGCGAACTGACTAAGACGAGAGTTGAATCGGGTTTAGTGGCTTTTTGGGCAATTAAAGACTGATAGGATTTAATCAGCGCAGTGGGTTCAGCCTTGATTTCAGTAGCGATCTCTTTAGTCAATTCCTCTAATGATTTCCAGCTAGTAATACTAGAAGTCATTGTCCTAATACCCAGCCCTTTTAGCTTTTCCAGAACTTGATCATGGAATCCAGTTGCACCAATTACCAAGTCAGGTTTAAGAGCAATAATTTTCTCTAAATTTGGCGGTGTTTGCCCTTCGCTGACTTGGGTGATTTTGGAGATTTCAGCATTCTCTCTCAACAAGCGACTTCCAGGGATACCGACTAATTTGGTTTTATCTAAGCGATAGATAATATCTGCTGACAGCGAAGTTAAGGCAACCACTTTAGAAGCAACCGTAGGTTTGACTTCGGTTGTTTGAGGACTATTAGCTATTGGAGCCGTAGATTGGGAAGGGATAGCTGGATTGCAAGCTACGGTGAATATGGCGATTAGGGTAATAATTACCCAATTTCTGAGCGATCGCATGAATTGAAATACTCGATAAATCATCTTTATTTAATATAGCGGTTAGAGTTTTAAAAACCGTTTTTTGTGGGGCGGCTTTGCCGCCCCACAAAAAACACACCTATTTATTTAGGACATTAGCGATCGCCTGTTTCTGCTCATCGTCATAGCCCCATTTTTCAAAGAATGCTGCATACTCTCCACTGTTTGAGGTTGCTGAATTCAGCATCTGGCTGGCAATTGCGCAGACTTCGGGTAGATCGACCTTCTCGATTAACAAAACCGTGCGTTTAGCCACGCGATCAGAATCATCGGCTTGATCGGGGCTTCCATTGCGTCGGTGGGTAATTGCCATTGCGGTGGACATGGCGAGATTTTTGACCAGCAATTCCGCGATCGCATTAGGTTCAGCTTGCAATGCTTGAATGATTGCAGGGCTGGGATTGTCGGCGAGTTCCCATTCTCCTGTTAAGAAGCAAACAAAAAAGCCTCTGGCTCCATTGGAAGTTTTGACAAGGTTGGTAATTTCTGATTGCAGTTGAGCGTCATCAAGATATTTACGCGCAAGTAAAGTCTCAGTATAGGCGATCGCTTCTTCAAAGGTCAGTGGTTGCTCAGTTGCTTTTTTAGGTTGCAGCAAACTGATTATGTGACCTTCGGGCGATCGCATGGCGGCAACTTTGCCAAAGGAAGGTTCGCGCACACGACCTTGTAAGGATGCACCGAGGGACTCTAATTTAGCGATCGTTTCCAGCAAATCAGCGACATGAAAACTGAGGATAGGCGATCCGCCGACTTCGGCTTGATTTTCAGCACCATGAATGATGATTTTTGTCCCATTTGCATCTAACTCTGCCATGTTGGGACTTGCATTGACTACCGTTAGCCCTAAGCCTTCCTGATAGAACTTCACCGCCGCAGGCACATCTTGGATCATCAGCATAATGTGACGGAATTGAATAGTCATTTTTAATTTCTCCTTTAGTATGGGGGGCACTTTGCGCTACTTGTATTTAGAACTTATATTTAGAATACGAACGTTAATCCAGCCCTTACACTGATTCCTGGTTGAGCATATCTGGCGAGATCGCTCGGAGCAGGAGCCGTGATTAGAGGACGGACATCGGAATAGAGGAAATACTGATTATTGAGTAGATTGAATACACCAAGGTTGAGAGTTAATCTTGGGGTGATTTTGTAAAATCCTGTCAAGTCAACAACTGTATAACCTTGAGGGGTGTAGGAATTTGCAGGGCGATCGCTGGCTAGTCGAGGTTGCCCTGCAAAAGTGGCAATCAAATCCGCACCCCAAATATTTTCGGGAGCGCGATAGCGCAAGCCTGTCACTAACTTGAGCGGATCGATGGTGTCAAGGGGTTGATTTGTGGTCAGATTATCGCCAATGGTTAATCCGAGCGCGGCGATTAGGCTAAGTCCATCATTTTCAGGACTAAATTTGTACTCTCCGCCCAGCTCAAAGCCATAGGTAATCGCACGCGCCACATTTTGAGTTTGAAATAGATTGACACCAGGAATGCCATTTACAGTCGCAATTCCTGCGGAAGCATTGGACTGAATGAAGTTATTGTAACTATTGTAAAATCCCGTCAAACTCGCTTTTAACTGTGGATAGTCGGCTCTGATTCCTATCTCAAAGGTGTCACTGGTCTCTGGTTTCAAATTCGGATTGGAGAGAGTTTGATAACGAAAGCCAGGGCTGGTGAGATTGGTGAATCCAGAGTTGATTTCGCTATATAAGGGAGTCCGAAAGCCCTTGGCATAACGCCCTACTAATGTCCATTCTGGAGTAGTTTGCCAGACAAATCCAAGACTAGGAGATATTGCCGAGTCATTAAAATTAGCGGCTACTACACTAGGAGAATTGCGAAGATAAAGTTCGTCCAATGTCGTATTCAGTTGATAGGAGTCAAATCGAATCCCTGGAATGAGAGTGAAGGTATTACTAAGAGCGATTTCGTTTTGAGCATAGATCCCTAAACGAAAAGTACTGGAATCTGGAAAATCCTTGACAGGAAAGTTATCTGCACCAACAACATTGGTAGTGAGAATATTTGTGCCAGCAGCATTAAAGCGGTTTTCGACACCATTGCGGACTCTCTCGTTCCGAGTATTGGAAATATCAATACCATAGGTTAATTGGTTCAGAATCTCATTGATTTTGAAGCGGCTTTGTAGTTGGACTTCAGCACCCAAGACTTGATCGAGAAAGCGGTTATTGAGACTTCGCACCCGTCTTTGATCGACACCAGCACCAGTTCGCACAAAGTCTTGAGTACGGAACTCAGTTACTTCGGCATTTTGATAATACAACTGAGCTTTTGCAGCATTCAAAAATCCTGTGCTGTTAGGATCGTTGAAGTCATAGGAAATACTAAAGCGATCGCGGGATGTATTGTAATTAACCGTCTCATCCTGTCCGCGAAAGCCTGTGGGACCGAGTAAACCTGCTGCTGTGATCGGCGCAACCGCAAAGTTATCACGATTACGGAAAATCTCCGCCGCAAAGCCAATTTTGCTGTTTTGATCAATACGATAAACCAATTTGCCGATCCAGTTATTACGCGCATTGCTACGGCTATCGACAAACTCATTACCAGTGGGAACCCTTGCCTCGGCTCCATCACGGCGCGTATAGCCAAGCAATCCTTCAAAATTGCCCTCCCGAAATGCGATCGCGGCAGTATTTGTAAAACTGCGATCGGTGGTTTCGTAATTAGTTGATAAACTCGTAACAACCGATTGAGAAGGAATCTTTTTGAGTAAATCCTCTGGGTCAATGGTACGGAAGCTAACTACGCCGCCCAAAGCGTCACTGCCATAAAGTGCCGAAGCGGGACCGCGCACAACTTCTACCCGTTGCAAACTCTCAATATCCACATAGTCGCGCCCAATCGAAGGCGTACCAAAGGAAAACTGTGTGGGAACGCGAATGCCATCATTGAGAATGAGAACGCGATTACCACCTAGCCCACGAATATTAATATCCTGCAATCCATAGCGGCGATCGTTACCCACAGAAACATTTGGTTCATAACGGAAGACATCGCGCAAATCCTGAGATAGAGTTTGATCGAGTTTTTCGGCATCAATGACAGCGATCGAACCAGGGGTTAGGCGGGTTGGTCTAGGGTTTCTAGTGCCAGTGATCGTCATTTCCTCTTCAGGTTCACCATCACGATTAAGACTAAAAAGCTGTCCTTGATTTTTCAACGAGACTTCTTGAGTTGGTGGTTTGCCGATACCAAACACATTGACCCGCAGAGTATTCGCGTCAAGTTGGGTGATGTTGATTTGGCTAATTTCAGCAGTAGGATTGGCGGTGTTAAATTCTTTTTGATCGGGAATTGCCAGTAACGCATTGGGAATATCTGCGATAAGATTATTGCCCTCAATCCGAAATTTATTACTATCAATCTGAAGTGGTCGCCCCTCTGCGGTTTCCAGAACAATCTCTAATCTAGAACTAGTAGGATTAATCTGAACATTGGTAACTTTAACAGTTGATGCTTGGGAAATTTGTGGGGCAAGGGGCTTAAATTCCTTGTTTTCCGTGGGAATTGCTGAATTGTTGGGAACTTTTTCAGCGATCGCTAGTTCTACGAATAAAAGCGATAGGGAAATGCTAAACAATAAGAATGTAGCATTCTTGAGCAGAATGGGATGAAATTTCATTATGATTGTTGATGTCGATTTGATGTCGATAATTTGAGGGGCAAGTTGACGCTTGCCCTTTTTTGTTAGATCCCCCTCAATCCCTCTTATAAAGGGGGAAGAAGAAAATTTAATTAATTCTCCCCTCTTTACAAGGGAGGGCTGGGGGGATCTAATGGGCTGTAGGATCGCGACTCCTAACTAAATTATGAGATGGCGAGAGCAAACAGATCTGTAAACCCACAGGGGTAATGACTGTCACTGCTTCCACATCAAAAACTTCACGGAGATTTTCGGGCGTGATCACATCTGCCGAAGTACCGATCGCTTTGATCACACCATGCTTTAACATGGCTAGGCGATCGCTATAACGCACCGCCAGATTAATGTCATGTAGCACCGTAATAATTGACAATTGGCGCTCTTGGTTGAGATTTTTCAAAAGTTCTAATAGCTCTAACTGATGATGCAAATCCAAAAATGTGGTTGGCTCATCCAGTAAAAGCACCTGTGGATCTTGAGCTAAAGTCAGCGCTAGAAAAGCCCTTTGCCGCTCACCTCCTGAAAGCTGCTCGACGGGGCGATCGCTTAATTCTGTTAATTGAGTTTGGGCGATCGCAGTTTCCACCATTTGCCGATCTTCTAAATCCAAATCCCATTGCCACCAAGGCTGATGGGGAGTGCGTCCAAGGCTGACCAGTTGCCGCACCGTCAAGCCCGATGGGATAGTCTGCTGTTGTGGCAAAATCGCTAACTGTCGTGCTACAGACTGTGCTGATTGTTGATGAATCGCTTTGCCATCCAGTAGCACTGTCCCCGTTTGCGGTGAGAGAATCCGACTACATAATTTCAATAAAGTTGATTTACCCGAACCATTTGCCCCCACTAAACTTAGCCATTCGCCTTTATGGAGAGATAGGGAAACATTCTGCAAAATCGTCTGTTTGCCATAGCCACCGACTAGGTTTTGAGCTTCTAGCAAAGCTTCTGGAAGATTATAGGAATCATGATTATCCATTTCTAACCTCTCTTACCCCGCCGATAGAGCAACCAAATAAATAATGGCGAACCCAGTAGCGCTGTCACTGCACCCACAGGTAATTCCACCGTGCCAAGTCGCGATAATAAATCCGCCAGCGTCAGCACCCATGCGCCACCGATCGCTGAACATGGCAAAATCCAACGGTAGTCAGAACCGACTAACAAGCGGACACCGTGAGGCACAACTAAACCGACAAAACCAATTAGTCCCGCCATACTCACAGCACTTGCCGCCAGTAAACTCGCCACTGCACCAATTGCCAAACGCGATCGCACCAACGAAGTTCCCAAACCCGAAGCCATGTCGTCACCGAGATTGAGTAAATTCAGGGGACGCGCTAATAGACAGCCTGCGATCAGAGCCATTCCCACATAAGGTCCCACATTATTTACCTCAGCCCAGCCGCGCCCATTTAGACTTCCAATCAGCCAATTTAGCGCCGCCTGAATCCTGCCATCATCAGCCAGTAAGAGCAACGTAGTTTGGATTGCACCAAACATGGAACTAATCGCCACACCCGCCAAAATCAAACGCTCAACCGATAGTCCACCACCCAAATAGCCAAGGGTATAAACGAGTATTGCCGTAGCGATCGCGCCAATCCAAGCGCCTAATGGAACCAAAGTTTGGACTACGCCGAGGGTAATCATGGCGATCGCTACGAGTCCAGCACCTGCGGAAATGCCCAACACAAAGGGATCGGCAAGTCCATTTCGCAACATTCCCTGTAGCAAAGCCCCTGACATTCCCAACGCTGCACCGACCACCATCGCCGCAATGATACGCGGTAATCGCAATTCCCAAATAATCGTTTGATTAATTGGTTCGCCTTGATGCCAGAGTGCTTGCCAGAGTTGCTGACCACTAAGGGGTACGGCTCCTCGACATAGAGAAACTGCCATCGTTAGGAACAGTCCAATCGTTAGTAAAACTAATGTGGGCAGGAAGCGATCGCGCAACAGCGAATGATTAAATTTAACTTTCTGAACTATCATCAACCCAAACTAACCTAATAACTACGAATTCTCGGCAATCCTCCATAAAACACCTGACGGATCGATCACAACAAAGTCGCGCATTTTCCATTCTTGCTGTTTTGGGGGAACAACTCTCACATTATACCTTTCAGCAATGTTGCGGTTCTGGACTTCAGCCCACCAGCTATCCACATCTTCAACCAACAAGTGCATCATTAGATTTTCGGCAAGTTCCTTTACATAAAAGTTCTGCAAGAAAAAGCCAATACCTGTATTGCCGACATTAAAAACAGCTAGTTCTGCATCTTCATAAAATATTTCAAAACCAAGATCTAGATAGAATGACTTGGAAAGATTGAAATCTTTAGCAGGAACAAAGGCTCTCAAGTTTATCGCATTTAGGTTATGCACCAAACTCAGACCTCAACAGTGCTACCCACTTTTTCAATCTCTCCTCGGTCAAGATTGACCAGATAAGTTAATTCGGCAAAATGAGCATTTTCAGCCCACCAATCAAATTTAATATTAGGATTTTCAGAGATTTGCATAGATATTTTATGGCGATAAACGGCAACTAAAAATCTCAGCTATTATCATAGCTAATAAGAATTATTTGCAATAAGCTTTATTGTCTAATCCTACTAGAAAACTCCTTATTGAGAATTTCTATCATTAGAATCTTAACAAAACTTAATCATCCAATTCCCTACTTGCTCCATTCGATCTCCAAAATTCTAAATAGCAATCGCTGTCCTGCGTATGTCAGGAGTAGCCATAGGTAAGCGCGATTTTATGATGCATTTAGTCCCTTTCGTAAAATATCAAAGCAATTAATTTCTCATCCCTAGATTTAATCAAATCCTGTACTTCAGTAATTGCCCTAGTAGCATGGGTTAGCGCAGCGTTTGGACTGTCTCTTAGACCAGTAAACTACAGCACTTTGTGCTCAAATCCAAACCAAGAAGATTTTTGAAAGCGTTGCGAAGCAACGCTTTCAAAAAGTTCTTTCTAGCTACTTATTACAGCCAATTACCCACCAAGACAAAGGATGACCAAAAGAATGGATCGGTGAAATTCTTGTCGGAGAGGATAGAAATTTGGGCTTGACGTAATGCTTCAGCTTTGGAAACGTGGGGTTTACCTAAATCTTGGTATAGCTTCACCATTAAACGTGAAGCGACATTATCCTTTACAGGCCAGAGGGTCGCGATCGTCGATCGCGCTCCCGACTTTAACGCTAATCCTGCTAGTCCCAAGACAGCGCGATCGTCGCCTGCGGCCGTATCGCAAGCACTCAACACCAGTAAATCAATGGCTCCTGATTGCCCTGTTTCTCGCTTTTGCAATAGTTCGGACAGCTCGCGGATGTTCAATCTTCCATCCCAAGTTAATAGGAACGTATCTTCTTGTTTAGAACTAAACTGACCGTGGGTAGCTAGATGCACCACATTAGCCGTTTTGGATTCGATACTTTTTGATAAAGCGTTAGGAGTAAATTCTTGATTTAGTAGTTTACTGCCAGAGGTGGATTGAGAAATTGCTACAACCTCTGTCTCCACAGCGGGTAAGGCATTGAAACCATTGCGGGCGGTACTAATACCTGCGACAACCGATCGAATCTGTTTCTGCTCTAGTGATTGAGTCTCTAACAGTTTTAATCCAGGAGATAGGGCTACAGCATAATTTTCAATGAGGTATTGTTTCCCATCGTATAGCGCTGCCATAGGGATTTTTCGTAATAATCCATCTAGCACAAAAACTAGGGTTTGTTTTTCCTTTAGGGCTTGACTGGATACGGCAGGACGAATCAACCAGTTGTAAATTTTCTGGGAAAGTAGTTTCTGACTTTTATTATCAGAAGCAGGGTGAATGGAACCTAGGTACGAACGAATAGTTTGTTCAGCTTCTTCCTTAGGGACGGGGCTACTATAATAGGTCAAAGGCTGTCCTGCGGTAGAGAGAATCACCGCGATCCGATTGGGCAGCATGATGGCATAAACAACGGCAGCCTTGGTATCGATCTGATCGATTTGCAGAGGTTGGGAATTAAGGCAAGATTCTCGGAAGAAATTATCTAGTTCCGCCAGTTGCAGAGCCTCAATTAGTTCGCGTGCTTTAACTAGAGCAGATTGGTCGGGATTCTCATCAATCAGTAGACTAACGAATTCGCGGTATACAGGTTCAATACTTTCTCGGAAAGAAAATTGTACTTCTTGATTGATGCCCACCAGATCGCTGCGAAGATTTTGCAGCGCATCAACTGCTTCCCCATAGGCGGCGATCGCTGCTTGTTTTTGTCCCTGTTGATGGAGCAAGCGACCTAATTTCCATGCTGACTGCGACAGAATATTTTTGGATTGAATAGACTGTGACAGTTGCATAGATTGTTGAAGGAGTCGAATTCCCTCATTGGGTTGTCCGTTATTGGCAACTAGTTGCCCCCATTGCGAGAGGAGATAGGCTTCAGCTTGAGCATCATTGACCTTCCTTGCGGACTGTACCGACTTGTCTAAAAGCTGGATAATTGTGCTAGAGGGAATGGGTTGATCCTGTGGGGGAAGCTTTGAGAGATTGCTCGCAAAGTTAACGATCGCATATAGAGAAGCCCGACTGGGTGGGATCTCGCTGAGTTCTTGCAGGATATTGGGGGCGAGGGTCGCGATGGCTTGGGTCTGCCCCATATTCACATAAACCTGTAATTGGTTGAGTTTTGATTCAATGCGATCGCTGGCTTTGGTTGCAGCTTTCTCCGCTTCGATAAAGTGTTGCAGCGCTACGTCAAAATTGCGCGTATCGGCAGCGTTATTGCCTAAGCCAATGAGAATTGGACTTAATTCATTGAGGGCGTTGAGATTTTTGGCGATCGCTAACCCCCATGACAGGGATTTGTAGCTTGCCTCATTATCGCCTAGCACGCGCAGGGCATTCCCCACGCTCCGTAAGCCGCTCACTTTCAAAAGTGAGTCATCGCTTTTTTCGAGTTGCTGGTTAATGTCATCTAGGATTTGTCGCGATCGCCGATAAAAACCTAAACTTTGTAAAGCCTGAGCCTGATTGATCTCCGTCCCTAGCACACCTTGCACATCGCCTGCTTGCTGGTAGTAACCTTGAGCTTGTTTCCATGTGTCAACCGCCGTTTGCGATTGCCCAATTTGTTGCTGGAGGATGGCTTTAGTATTCAAAATCTGCGCCCAGAGAATTGCATCGACAGGCTTGACTCCATTTAGAATCGCTAAACTTTCGTCAATGCTATTTTGAGCGGCATTCCATTGATTTAATTGCTGGTAAGCCAGCGAGAGATAGCTGAGGGTGAGGGCTTGGTTAGGGCGATCGCCTTGAGAGCCGTAGCTCTGTGCGGTCATCTGCCAAACCTGTACGGCTTCAGCAAATTGCCCCGCATCATATAAATTACGCCCTCGATCTAGACTGCTATTGCTTGAGGTAGCGTTTGAGGATGCGATCAGCGCAGGTGACTCCTGCGGAGTCTTGAGAGAAATCGCATGGGAACGATCTATTCCCAAGGAAAGAGCTAAACAAAGTCCTATTAGTCCTAGCAGACTATAACGGACGATCTTTTTTATCAGCACAAGATTTATCAACACAATAGTGACTCCAAATTATAGGTTAAATGTAGGTATGCCCTTACAGTTGACATCAGAAAACGCTGAAGTAGAAGGATCGGAGCTTGTGGCATAGATTTCCACCTCACCCTTCGCATTGAATCGCCAACCAATAGCTTCCACAATGGGCAGTGCCGCATTCGCCGATTGCTTTTCGGACTGGCTTGTAGTTGCGAGATTATTGGGATTGCGGAGAGATGCGGGGTCGCGGATATCGATCCAAGGATGATTACCGCTGGGGCGATCGCTAGGATTGTCAGCAACTCCGCCGCGACCAGTAACGATAAAGCGACTATTGCCATAGGTTCGGCAACCTTGGACAATGCGCTGACTCGGATCGATCACATCCGTAGGCAATTCGATTAACCCAGCAGCGGGAGTAAAAGTGAGGTTATTAATATTCACCGTGCCACTCAATCCAAATTGCGAACTAGCAGTGATATCGTTATCATCGGTGCGATAAGGACGGTATTTCAACCCAAAGATGCCATTGGTACTAATTTGGATATTCCCCCCATTGCCTTGAAAGGCATTAGCCACTATGTCACTATTGCCTAAACCAATAATGAAAGGACTACTAATCGTAATATTACCGCCATTGCCCTTACCACCCGCTTCCGCCGATAACAAACTTTCATTCCGCAACAAGAGCAATTCCCCAAGGGAGAAATTCAGGTTGCCACCATTACCAAAGTTGGTTTGGGCATTAATTTGGGAAGCACCATTTAAAAATAGCGATCGCGCATTGACTTGAATAGTGCCACCATCACCCGTACCTTGACTGCGACTAGTGATTTGGGAACGATTCCCAAGGGTAATTTGTTGAGCTTCGATGCTAATGTTGCCAGCTTTACCCAGCCCTGATGAAGCTGTAGAAAGTTGGGCATTGTCTGTTAACGCGAGTTGGGAAGTACGTAGGTCTAAGGAACCACTATTACCACTACCTGAGGATTGACTGCTAATGATGCTTCCTCGAACAGTGACATTCTTGGCAGAGATCTCCACATTACCAGCATTGCCACTACCTTGAGTAGATGTAGAGATTTCGGAACCATTGAATAGGGAAAGCGAACCCTTGGGAATGGTGAGATTCACCTCCCCCGCAGATCCAGAGCTAGAGGTATTAGAAGAGACCCTTGCCCGATCCATGATTACATCATCAGCGTTGATGCTAATGTTACCAGCTCGACCGCTTCCAGAGGTGGATGCTGACAGTTCCGCCCCATCTCGTAGGATTAATGACCCAGTGCTGATACCAATGTTGCCAGCATTGCCACTGCTACTGGTGAGCGCCGCAAGGCGGCTATTGTTGCCGATATCAATACCTTGGCTAGCCTTGAGGTTGATATTGCCAGCCAGCCCTGCATTGCTAGTACTACTGGTAATTTGGCTATTATCAAAGCGAATCAATCCGTTACTAGTGAGGGAGACATTGCCAGCGGAGCCCAGCCCTTTGGTATCACTTTCGATGCGACTGTTGTTGAGGGTGAGATTGCCCAAACTATTGATATTGACATCGCCCGAACGTCCTGTGCCATTTGTCGAAATATTAACTGTTCCCGTAAATGGAGTGGAAATGGAAATCTGTTTACTGGTTAGAACCACGGTATCGGCGATCGCTAAATCCCCATGTCCCAAAATCGACACCGACCCCGCCTGAGCGGAAGAGGATGTCGTTAATAATGTCAGTCCCGATATCTGGTTTTGGGCTTCCAATCTAATCGCACCACCATTGCTAGATGTTCCGTTAGGCGCAACAGAGAAAGTATTTAGGCTGCTCTTATTGCCAAGGATATTCCCTTTTGGAGCAATTAGATTGATGTCACCACCATACCCGCTATTACCTCTCAGTGCAATGGATGAGGAATACAGATCCCTCTGGTTAGAAATATTACCGTTAGTTGTAGAAAAGGTAATATGGCCGCCATTGCCACTATTCATAAATCCTAGAGACAAGGAGTATAAATACCCTTGGTTAGAAAGGTTGCCATTATTCGCAGACAAGGTAATATTGCCACCATTGCCACTATTCACTAGCCCGAAGGATAAAGAGTATAAATACCCTTGGTTAGAAAGATTGCCATTATTCGTAGACAAGGTAATATTGCCTCCATTGCCACTATTCATAGCCCCTAGGGAATAGGAGGACAAACTACTCTGATTAAAAAGGTTCCCATTGCTCACAGAAAGTGTAATATTGCCTCCATTGCCACTATTATCAGCTGAGAAGGAATCAGAGGACATACTGCCTTGGCTAAAAAGGTTCCCATTAATCGCAGAAAGGGTGATATCGCCTCCATTACCATTTTTCCCTGAGAACGAAGAGGATAAGGATCCATTAAAAGAGAGATTACCGTTAGTTGCAGAAAGGCTAATTGCACCTCCTTTCCCTGTACCTAGGCTAGTTGCTCCTGAAGATAAGGATCCATTAAAAGAGAGATTACCGTTAGTTGCAGAAAGGCTAATTGCACCTCCTTTCCCTGTACCTGTACCTAGGATAGCTGCTCCTGAAGATAAGGATCCGATAAAAGAGAGATTGCCATTAGTCGTGGCAATCGTGATATCGCCCCCATGCCCACTATTTCCTGTCGAAGTAGTGACTGAGGTCACATCACCATTAATTGAGATATTGCCATTGGCAAGAATGTTGATGCTGCCACCATTCACGCCATCGCCAACAACGGATGACTGTAAACTTCCCGTTACAATATCCCCAGCAGCCTTCAGAATGATGGAACCCCCATCCCCACCCGTAGAATTGGAGGTGTTAATACTGGCAACCCTAATGCTACCAGCAGGCAGTCCCGCCACTGTCCCCGATGTAAAATTGGTGGATCCCACTCCCATTTGGGGCACATTCGCTGTAGGTAAAGTTTTCACCCCTGCTCGTAAAATTGCTGCCCGCTGAGTCGTTAGGGTCATAAAATCTGGGTCACTACTAGGAATGGTGCTATCGGGAGCCGTAATGGTAATATTCCCGGCCTCAATGCTCCCCATCGCTTCCACCTTCAGAGCTACGCCTGTATAGTCTCCAAATACCACATCCCCATGGGCATAAATGATCGGGTCGAATAGGCTGATAAACTTGCCTCGCTTACCTGTTAACGTCTGAAATGAGACATTTCCCCCACTGACAAAATGGGCATCCCCAGAAATACTCCCATTGCTGATCAAGCTCAGATTTCCCCCACTTCGCAAGGCTCCACCACTATTCTTTAAGGCGAGGATATCAACATTCTGATTCCCCTGAATCGTTAGGTTCCTTCCTGCTTGGGCGAGGAATGGTTTTGTCACAGTATCTCGGATTTTTACGGTATCCTGTGCTTTTAAGGTAATATCTCTCCCTGCTATCAATTCTCCTTGCAAATCTAGGCGACCGCCTTCCAGTATTAGATCTGCTCCTGTGGTGAGATTGCTCCGTACTGTTATCGGTGCTGCATTGGCTCCCATCTGTAACCCAATTGGCGAACTAATTGTTAACAATGGTGGGTTATTAGTACTCACCGCACTAAACTCTGTTCCATCAATAAACTTGACGCTATTGGCAGTTGTTCCGACAAACGATCCGCCAATATTTAGCCTTGCATTGGCTCCAAAAATAATCCCATTAGGATTGAGCAGAAACAAACTGACGGGATTGCTGTTATTTGTGGTCTGAATCAAGCCATCAATATTGGAAACATTGCCTCCCGTCACCCGACTAAAAATCGTCGTAATATTTGGTGTGTTAACCAGATTAAAAGTTGCTGAACCTCCTGTCGGCACTGTGAACTGACTAAAACTATGGAATAGATTTGCTCCACTATTAGGTTGATTGCCATTGGTAATCGTAAAGTTGAGATTGTCTGGACTGGTGACTGTTGTTGACAGCGTACCATCGGATGTTACGCTCTGTGCTGCGACAGCTACGGGTAAAAGCATTCCCATTCCCATAAATAGAAAACTGGGATACCACCATAGTCTTTGTTTAAGTCTTTGCCTAATTCTTCGCCTAAAACTCATTGGACATTACCTCTTTAAATAGATTTGGTGCGATCGCTAGGAACCCCCTACAGTCCGTTACGGTTGCTTCTCTTATCGCGCTATTGATAGTATAGATCTCTACTTCGCCCTTGACATTAAGTCGCCAACCCGTAGCTTCTATAATGGGCAGGGTCGCTTTTACTGCTTGCTTTTCGGATTGACTTGCAGTTGCGAGATTATTGGGATTGCGGAAAGATGCGGGATCACGGATATCTGTCCAAGGACGATCGCCACTGCGGCGATCGCTAGGATTTTCGGGCAATCCGCCACGACCTGTAGCGATAAAGCGGCTATTACCATAGGTTAGACAGCCTTGGGCAATGTGCTGACTCGGATCGTCGATATCGCTGGGCAGTTGAATCAATCCAGCGATTGGAGTAAAAGTGAGGTTATTAATATTCACCGTGCCACTCAATCCAAATTGCGAACTTGCCGTGATGTCACTCTCAGGGGTTAATTGCGATCGAAATTTCAATCCAAATAAGCCTTGTGTAGTGATATTGATATTCCCACCCGCTCCAAGTATCGCATTCGCAGTAATATCACTATTTTCCGATGGAACCGCTACGATAAATGCCGCGTTGATGTTGATGTTACCTCCTGTGGCATTCCCTGTGGCATTGGTGCTAATTTGACTGCCATGTCGCAGCAGCAGCACATCAGTGTTAATCGAGATATTGCCGCGATCGCCTGCCGAGACTTCTGAAAGTAGACTTCCCCCTTGTTCGAGCTTGATTTGGTTGGCATTAATGCGCAAGTTCCCAGAATTGCCACCACCTGTATTGCTGACAGAAATTTGTCCATGATCAAGAACATTGAGTTGATTAACCGCTAGATTAACTGAACCAGCATCAGAGGTTGTAGTAGAAACTGCTCTAATGGCGCTTGGAAGAATGCGACCATCAGTTAAGGGTTGGGAATTCCCCTCTAAGGTTAGATTGTTGACTTGTAAGTTAACATTACCCGCCGCACCGTTGCCATCTGTAGAGGAGGTTATTTGTCCACCGTTGAAGACTCTTAAGTTATCTGCTGTTAAGTTAATAGTGCCCCCCGAACCAACTACATTTTTACCTACGGAGGTATTAATGCCAGTCACCAACTGACTAAAAGGCTCGATAACTGGGTCGCTGACAGTGACATCTGTGGCTCGGATAGTGACATTTCCAGCAGTACCATTTCCTGCTAGGGTACTACGAATCGAACCGCCATTACTCAACTTTAATATTCCCGTCTCAATAGCGATATTTCCTCCTTGACCTGTACTCGATGGTTGTATTGAAGTTGTAACCCCAGAGCTTAAAAATCCTGTTCCACCTGCAATTTCAAAAATCTCGGTAGCTTGGATAGAAATATTGCCAGCTTTGCCTAATGTACCTGCAAAAATATCGGAACTGATTAAACCACCATTCACAGTACGCAGTTGAGTAGTTTCAATGGTAATATTGCCACCCTCATTGTTGTTTCCACCAGAAATTAATGTAGTAATATCAGTAGGTAGGTAAATAGTGCCAAAAGCAGGGAATGGATTAGTGCCAAAAACTTCTATATCTGTGGCTTGAATCGTTATATCTCCCGATCTAGAGTTGTTGCCAGAGGTTGTAGATTGAAGCCTAGCTCCATTAGTAATCCGTAAGTTCCTAGTTTCAATCTTTATATCTCCAGCTCGACCTGTTGCTCCACTGTTTATAAATGTTCCTAAACCAAGATTGATTTGTCCTGGACTAGAAGATCCCAATAGGTCAACAAATTCGGTGGTATTAACAATAATTCCCCCACCCTGACCAGATGAAGTAGTAGAACTAATATTTGAGCCATCCTGTAAGGTCAGCCCCCTTCCACGGATATTAATTGCTCCACCATTGGTTCCACTGGTATCAATGGTGGAGGCTTGACTGAGCGAGATATTTCCCCAATTCACAATGCTAGGGTCAGAAGCAAGTTGCCAGCTCGTTTGATTATTGAGGGCGATTTGGGCATTCTGAGCTGCCCAAAGTTCCACTCGTCCATCTGATACGATTAGGTTGGCTCCTGTCATGTCGATTTGACTGCCCACTAAAGCCAAGGTATTTCCTTGAGCCACTTGTAGATTAGCCGTTTTCTGCAAACTAATTGCTCCTGCATTTGCCTCAAGTTGCAACCCAATAGGAGCGCTCACGGTTAATAGGGGCGGCGAGGTGAGGTCGTTGGCGCTAAACTTCACTCCATCACTAAAAATGACACTATTGGCTGTCGTACCGATAAATGATCCGCCAATATTTAGACTAGCATTGGCTCCAAAGATAATTCCATTGGGATTAATTAAAAACAAACTGACGGGATTATTGTTATTAATAGTCTGAATCAAGCCATCAATATTGGAGGCACTTCCTCCCGTCACCCGACTGAAAATCGTCGTAATATTTGGTGTATTTACTAGATTGAAAGTTGCTGAACCTCCCGTCGGTACTGTGAACTGACTAAAACTATGGAATAGATTGCCTCCACTATTGGGCTGATTGCCATTGGTAATCGTAAAGTTGAGATTATCGGGACTGGTGACTGTTGTAGATAGTGTGCCATCGGCTGTCACGCTCTGTGCAGAAACATTTGTGGGTAAAAGCATTCCCAAGAACAGAAAGCTAGACCCACACCACCATAGCCTTTGACTAAAACTCATTGGACATTACCTCTTTAAATAGATTTGGTGCGATCGCTAAGAACCCCCCACAGTCCGTTACGGTTGCTTCTCTTATCGCGCTATTGATAGTATAGATCTCTACTTCGCCCTTGACATTAAGTCGCCAACCCGTAGCTTCTACGATAGGAGGTGTCGCCTTCACCGCTTGCTTTTCGGATTGACTTGTAGTTGCGAGACTATTGAGATTGCGGAAAGATGCGGGATCACGGATATCTGTCCAAGGACGATCGCCACTGCGGCGATCGCTAGGATTATCAGGTAATCCCCCACGACCAGTGGCGACAAAGCGACTATTGCCATAGGTTCGACAACCTTGAGCAATGCGCTGGCTCGGATCATCGATATTGCTAGGCAGTTGAATCAATCCAGCGGTTGGAGTAAAAGCGAGGTTATTAATATTCACCGTGCCACTCAATCCAAATTGCGAACTTGCCGTGATATCGCTCTCAGGGGTCAATTGCGGTCGAAACTTCAGTCCAAATAGACCTTGGGTAGTGATATTGATATTCCCACCCGCTCCAAGTATCGCATTCGCAGTGATATCACTATTTTCCGATGGAACTGCTACGATAAATTTCCCATTGATGTTGATGTTACCTCCTGTGGCATTCCCTGTGGCATTGGTGCTAATTTGACTACCATGCCGCAGCAGCAACACATCAGCGTTAATCGAGATATTACCGCGATCGCCTGCGGAGACTTCCGATCGCAGACTTCCCCCGTAATCCAGTTGAACGCGAGAAGCGCTAACGCTCAAGTTACCTGCATTGCCACCACCAGTATTACTAACAGAAATTTCACCACGATTACGAACATCAAGGCGATCGCCAACTATATTCACCGAACCAGCATCAGCTTTGGTAGAAGAAGTCGCAGCGATCGTACTGGGCAGAATTTGACCATTGGATAAAGTTTTAGAGATACCATCTACCGTAATGTTCTTGACTTGTAGATTGATATTACCCGCAGCAACATTGCCATTGGTTGAAGAGGTAATTTGACCTCCATTAAATAGTCGCAGGCTATCTGCCGTTAGGTTAATATTCCCACCTGTTCCCTCTGAATTAGCCCCGATAGAAACCGTAATACCTCCAGATAATTGAGTAAGACCATCAAGTTCTGGATCGCTGATGGCTACCTCTTTAGCCTGAATGTTAATATTCCCCGCTTTTCCTGTTCCCGATAGCGTATTGCGAACAGTCCCTCCATTAAAGACTTGTAAACTGCCAGTCTCGATGGTGATATTTCCCCCTTCTCCCTTTGTTAGGTCAATTGCCGTAGACACTCCAGATAGCAGTTTGGCAGGTGTATATCCCGATATTATAAGGCTCTCTGTTGCGCGAATCGAAATATCTCCAGCCTTACCCGTAGGAGGAGAGGAAAGACCTAGGTAAACTAGCGATGTACTAACAATTCCCCCATCTTGCACGCGAATCCGCTCTGCATCGATGGTAATTTTGCCACTCTCATTATTAGTGCCAGTAAATAGAACTGTGCTAATAGCTGTCGGCGCATTAGTACCAAATGGATTAGATCCCACTACCTCCACATCTTTAGCTTTAATGATAATATCTCCCGATCGGGAATTGTCACCATTAGAAGAGGACTGAAGCCTAGCTGCATTACTCAACCGTAAACTCCCCGTCTCAACGGTCACATCCCCCGCGCGTCCACTTCCTGGAGCGCCAAACAATATACCCACGGAAGTCGAAATTCCAGGAGAAAATTGACCTGCTTGGGAAGCGCCCAGCAGGTCAACAAAGTCAGTGGTTTGGACGGTAATTCCCTTCCCTTGCCCAGCCAAAGTAATAGAACGAACATTTGAGCCACCCTGCAAGGTTAGCCCCCGTCCACGGATATTAATTGCTCCACCATTGGTTCCACTGGTATCAACTAAGGAGGCTTGACTGAGCGAAATATTCCCCCAATTCACAATGCTAGGATCAGAAGTAAGTTGCCATCTCGCTTGATTATTGAGAGCGATTTGGGCATTCTGCGCTGCCCACATTTCCACTCGTCCATCTGATGCGATTAGGTTGGCTCCTGTCATGTCGATTTGACTGCCCACTAAAGCCAAGGTATTTCCTTGAGCCACTTGTAGATTAGCCGTTTTCTGCAAACTAATTGCTCCTGCATTTGCCTCAAGTTGTAGCCCAATAGGAGCGCTCACAGTTAACAGGGGCGGCGAGGTGAGATCGTTGGCGCTAAACTTCACTCCATCACTAAAAATGACGCTATTGGCTGTCGTACCGATAAATGATCCGCCGATGTTCAAACTGGCATTTTTGCCAAAGATAATTCCATTGGGATTGAGCAGAAACAAACTGACGGGATTATTGTTATTTGTGGTCTGAATCAAGCCATCGATGTTAGAAACACTGCCGCCTGTCACTCGACTAAAAATTGTCGAAATATTTGGTGTGTTCACTAGATTAAAAGTTGCTGAACCTCCCGTTGGCACTGTGAACTGACTAAAACTATGGAATAGATTTGCTCCACTATTGGGCTGATTGCCATTGGTAATCGTAAAGTTGAGATTATCGGGACTGGTGACTGTTGTTGACAGTGTGCCATCGGCTGTTACGCTCTGAGCAGAAACATTTGTGGGTAAAAGCATTCCCAAGAATAGGAAGCTAGAACCGCACCACCATAGCCTTTGACTAAAATTCATTGGACATTACCTCTTTAACTTTAAAAAGCTTTGGTGAGATTGCTAGGAATCCCGCACAGTCAGTTACGGTTGCTTCTCTTATTGCGCTATTAGCAGTGTAGAGATCAACTTCACCCTTGGCATTGATTTGCCAACCCGTAGCTTCTACGATAGGCGGTGCCGCATTCTCGGATTGCTTAACAGTTGCGATAGTATTGGAATTGCGGAGAGAGACTGGGTCGCGGATATCTGTCCAAGGATGATTACCACTGCGGCGATCGCTAGGATTGTCAGCCACTCCGCCGCGACCAGTGACAATAAAGCGGCTATTGCCATAGGTGCGGCAACCTTGGGCAATTCGTTGACTCGGATCGTCGATATCACTGGGCAGTTGAATCAATCCAGCGATCGGAGTAAAAGTGAGATTATTAATATTCACCGTGCCACTCAATCCAAATTGCGAACTTGCGGTGATGTCATTCTCAGGGGTCAATTGCGGACGGAATTTCAGTCCAAATAAACCTTGTGTAGTGATACGGATATTCCCACCTGATCCTCGCACCGCATTCGCAATAATGTCACTGTTCTCTATTCCCACAATCACAGGTGAGTTAATTGTCAAGTTACCACCATTCCCATTACCTGCTGCGGTGGCAGAAATGAGGCTATTGTGACGTAGCAGTAAAAATGATTGCAAGTTTAAGTTAACATCTCCTCCATTACCAGAAGCAGTTGAGGCTAAAATACTACCTTGATTGTCTAGAAAAATTGAATTAGCATTAATCTGCACATCTCCTGCTCTACCAGATCCATCGTTTTTAACTGCAACATACGCTCCATCAGTAATGCGTAACGATGGGGTGTTAATTATGAGTGAACCCGAATCACCACTGGGAATTGGAGGCAATCCATAGATTTGTTGAGTGGCTGCATCCAAAATCTCAGCCGATGAAATGATGCGGCTAGGTACAATTGAATCAACCTGCCGACCCTGAACGTCCACGGAATTCGACGCATTGATGCTTACATTACCCGATGTTCCCTTACCAGCAACAATAGACCCTACTACTCCACCATCTCGAATCACTAAGCGGGCGGTGTTGATCAAAAGATCTCCAGTATCTCCAAGAGCGGTGCTTGCTAAAAGGATTCCACTCGGTGACACGAGCTGGCTGGGGATGTATTCACCAACTTCGATCAAATCTTGAGCTTGGACTCGAATGTTTCCTGTCTTTCCAGTGCCAAATGATATACTGCTCAAAATGCCACGACGCAGAAGCCTCAGATTGCCCGTGGAGAGTGTAATATTGCCTGCATTAGCGGAGTTAAAGGTGATTGTGTAGATCGAGGATGGGTTCGCTGGGCTAGTGGGATTAAAGCCATCTAGCAAGATTGAGTCGGCAACCTTGGCCATAATATTTCCCCCCGATGCTGGAGTATACATCCCAATAATGATATTTCCGCCATCTTGGATGGATACTTGCTTGGCGGAGATGGTAATATCTCCCACTTGTCCAGTACCTAAATTGTCAATTTTGATATAACTTGCATAGCTGCCGTCGCGGACTGTACCAGTCAGATTTAGCGAACCTGCTGCCTTAATAGTAATTCCTCCAGAGGCTTGGGAACCCAAGTTTTGCAGCAAAATAGCGGAACCTTCGCTCAAGCTGATATTCTTCCCATGTACTTGGATAGAACCCTTTGCACCACTGGCATCGAGCAGCGATTGCTGGGCAAGATGAACATCCTGAAATTGCCGCACCGATGAGTAGTCTCCTACCCACCCTGTAGACGTAGCTTTGAGTCCGACCTGTCCATCGCTGACACCACTAACTTCCAGATGTCCACCTCCATTCGTGGTAATAATACCACCTGATAGATTCACCTCGCCACCAATCAGCGCCAGAGTATTACCTCCGTTAACTTGTAACCCAACAGGACTTTGGCTGCGATCGGTGGGGGTAAAAATCCTATCGATTAAGCGATGTCCCGTATTCTGCACAGTAATTCCCTTGGGGTTTTGGGCAAAATCCAGACCGATTGGTGCATTCACTGTCAGTAAAGGTGAACCTGATGGATTCACGGCGCTAAATTCTATTCCATCAACAAACTTGACGCTATTTGCTGTAGTTCCAATAAATGATCCGCCGATATTTAAACTGGCGTTTTTGCCAAAGATAATTCCATTGGGATTGATTAAAAATAAACTTACGGGATTATTGTTATTAATTGTCTGAATCAAGCCATCAATATTGGAGGCACTTCCTCCCGTCACCCGACTGAAAATCGTCGTAATATTTGGTGTATTTACTAGATTGAAAGTTGCTGAACCTCCC
Organism: Pseudanabaena sp. UWO310; assembly: GCF_006861605.1. Taxonomy (NCBI): domain Bacteria; kingdom Bacillati; phylum Cyanobacteriota; class Cyanophyceae; order Pseudanabaenales; family Pseudanabaenaceae; genus Pseudanabaena; species Pseudanabaena sp. UWO310. Next base: position 50,429 of record NZ_SELU01000007.1, read on the forward strand.
GTCGGTACTGTGAACTGACTAAAACTATGGAATAGATTGCCTCCACTATTAGGCTGATTACCATTGGTAATCGTAAAGTTGAGATTATCGGGACTAGTGACTGTAGTAGACAGTGTGCCATCGGCTGTCACGCTCTGTGCAGAAACATTTGTGGGTAAAAGCATTCCCAAGAACAGAAAGCTAGAACCGCACCACCATAGCCTTTGACTAAAATTCATTGGACATTACCTCTTTAACTTTAAAAAGCTTTGGTGAGATCGCTAGGAATCCCGCACAGTCAGTTACGGTTGCTTCTCTTATTGCGCTATTAGCAGTATAGAGATCAACTTCACCCTTGGCATTGATTTGCCAACCCGTAGCTTCTACGATAGGCGGTGTCGCATTCTCGGATTGCTTCACAGTTGCGATAGTATTGGAATTGCGGAGAGAGACTGGGTCGCGGATATCTGTCCAAGGATGATTACCACTGCGGCGATCGCTAGGATTGTCAGCCACTCCGCCGCGACCAGTGACAATAAAGCGGCTATTGCCATAGGTGCGGCAACCTTGGGCAATTCGTTGACTCGGATCGTCGATATCACTGGGCAGTTGAATCAATCCAGCGATCGGAGTAAAAGTAAGGTTATTAATATTCACCGTGCCACTTAGCCCAAATTGCGAACTTGCCGTGATGTCATTCTCAGGGGTCAATTGCGGACGAAACTTCAGTCCAAATAGACCCTGCGTAGTGATATTGATATTCCCCCCCGATCCGCGTACCGCATTCGCAATAATGTCACTATTCTCTATTCCTAAAATCACAGGGGCATTAATGTTGATGTTGCCCCCATTACCATTTCCCCCTGCGGTCGCGGTAATATTGCTGCCATGACGTAGCAATAAGGTATTTGCACGAATATTAATCTGCCCACCCTCTCCAGAATTTGTAGCCGCCGAAATACTTCCAGCGCGATCAAGGGCGATCGCCCCCGCATTAATGAATAGGTTCCCAGCATTACCAATTCCTTGATGACTGACTCGTACCTCGCCCCTATCCGTAATCTGTAAAATTGGGGTATTGATGATTAAGTCACCTGAATTGCCTGTGGGCAGCGCTGATAGACCAAACGCTTTCTGAAAGGCTAAGGGGAGCACCGATGCACTAGCAGAAATAGTTCCTACCTTGCCCGAAGCGGCACTCACGCCACTCACGCTAATTTGCTCTGAAACATTGATCCTGAGGGTTCCAGCATTGCCTTGACCTAAAGTAGAGGCTGAGATACCTGCGCCATTTTGCACCGTCAATTTAGCTGTATTGATCGTAACATTTCCTCCATTACCTCGATTAAAACTGACAGTTCCGATTAAGCTTGCAGAGAAACTGATCGGGGTTTCTCCCTTCATTTCAATAGACTTAGAGGAATCGACCATGACATTTCCCGTTGAGCCCGTACCAAAACTTGCCCCCGTGATAGAACCACCGTCTTGCATTCTCAATTGTTGCGCTGTAACTTGAATATCCCCCGCTCGTCCACTTCCTCTCGTTTCTGACATGATTCCACTGCGAGTGGTTGCAGGATTAAGTGCTGAAAATCCAGAGATTTGAATTGAATCTACTGCTACGGAGATATTGCCTGCTGTTCCAGATCCAAAGGTATGGGTATTAATTCTCCCCCCATCTTCAAGTAACAATCTGGGCGCAGTAATTACCAAATCTCCACCACCTCCTGTGATCGTATCCACCGTTAAGATGCTTTGGGTAAATCCATTAGTGCCAACCCTGCGCATTTCCAAAGACTCACTAGCGTTGATCGAAATATTCCCCGAACCTTGATTTCCTTGATTGGTTAACAAAGCCACAGAACCTTCATTGATACTAATATTTTTGCCTTGGAAGTGGATTGAACCCGCAGGAGAACCACTAGCATTCGCAAGGGCTTGTTTTAAAAATTGGATATTGCCGTACTCTGTTAAATTGCCGTAGTCAAAATTCCAACGAGAGGCTGTCATATTAAGATTAACAGTTCCCGATTTAGCACTACCAATTTCGATGTGACCCGATGGAGCGTTTACAATGCCACCATCTAAAGTAACATCTCCCCCAATCAATGCTAAGGTCTTGCCGATCGCCACCTGTAAGCCGACAGGAGTTGTTCCATTTTGAATGGGAACATTCCCATCAATCAAGCGATGTCCAGTATTTTGAACTGCGATCGCTCCCGCATTACTGCCCATGTTCAAGCCAATTGGTGAGGCAATTGTGAGGAGGGGAGATGCTTGATTGTTAGTAGCACTAAATTCCACGCCATCAGCAAATTTAATACTATTTGCCGTCGTACCGATAAATGATCCGCCAATATTCAAACTGGCATTGGCTCCAAATATAATCCCATTGGGATTGAGCAGAAACAAACTTACGGGATTGTTGTTATTAATTGTCTGAATCAAGCCATCAATATTGGAGGCACTTCCTCCCGTCACCCGACTAAAAATTGTCGAAATATTCGGTGTGTTGACTAAATCAAAGGTTGCTGAACCTCCCGTCGGCACTGAGAACTGACTAAAACTATGAAATAGATTTCCTCCACTATTGGGTTGATTACCATTGGTAATCGTAAAGTTAAGATTGTCGGGACTGGTGACTGTTGTTGACAACGTGCCATCAGCTTTCACGCTCTGCGCAGAAACATTTGTGGGTAAAAGCATTACCAAGAACAGGAAGCTAGAACCACACCACCATAGCCTTTGACTAAAACTCATTGGGCAATACCTCTTTAACTTTAAAAAGATTTGGAAAAAGATTTGGTGCGATCGCTAAAGATCCCGCACAGTCCGTTGCGGTTGTTTCTCTTATGGCGCTATTGATAGTATAGATCTCTACTTCGCCCTTCGGACTGAGTCGCCAACCCGTAGCTTCTACAATGGGCGGTGTCACATTCTCGGATTGCTTTTCGGATTGCTTTTCAGATTGCTTTTCGGATTTATTAGCAATTGCTAAAGTATTGGGATTGCGGAAAGCGGCAGGATCGCGGATATCTGTCCAAGGATGATTACCACTGCGGCGATCGCTAGGATTGTCAGCCACGCCGCCGCGACCAGTGACGATAAAGCGACTATTGCCATAGGTGCGACAGCCTTGAGCAATGCGCTGACTCGGATCATCGATATTGCTGGGCAGTTGAATCAATCCAGCGCTCGGAGTAAAAGCGAGGTTATTAATATTCACTGTGCCACTTAGCCCAAATTGCGAACTTGCCGTGATATCGCTCTCAGGGGTTAATTGCGATCGAAATTTCAATCCAAATAAGCCTTGGGTAGTGATATTGATATTCCCACCCGCTCCAAGTATCGCATTCGCAGTAATATCACTATTTTCCGATGGAACTGCTACGATAAATTTCCCATTGATGTTGATGTTACCTCCTGTGGCATTCCCTGTGGCATTGGTACTAATTTGACTGCCATGCCGCAGTAGCAGCACATCAGAGTTAATCGAGATATTACCGCGATCGCCTGCGGAGACTTCCGATCGCAGACTGCCACCATAATCCAGTTGAACGCGAGAAGAGCTAACGCTCAAGTTACCTGCATTTCCACCACCAGTATTACTAACAGAAAGTTCTGCCCCATTGCGGACATCGAGGCGATCGCCAACTATATTCACCGAACCAGCATCGGATTTGGTAGAAGAAGTCGCGGCGATCGCGCTGGGCAGAATTTGACCATTGGATAGGGGCTGAGAGATTCCCTCTACTGTAATGTTTTTGACTTGCAGATTAATACTACCCGCAGCACCATTGCCATTGCTTGAAGAGGTGATTTGTCCGCCATTGAATAGCTGCAGGCTATCTGCCGTTAGGGTGATAGCCCCACCTGAACCAACGGCAGTGGTTCCCATCGCAGCGGTAATACCCCCAGGTTCTTGATCGAGTACATCAATGACAGGGTCGCTGACTGCCACATCCTTCGCATGAATAGTAATGTTGCCTGCTCGTCCAGTTCCCGATAGAGTAGAGCGAATGGTTCCGCCGTTATAAAGTTGCAAATTTCCCACATCAATCGAGATGTTGCCTGATTCGCCCTCTGTATAACCAATTCCCGTACTCACTCCAGATAGCAGTACGGAGGGGGTAAATCCCGATATTACAAGGCTCTCAGTTGCGCGGATCGAGATATCTCCCGCTTTACCCGTAGGAAGAGCGGTAGGATCTATGTCAACCAGCGATGAACTGATGATTCCCCCATCTTGTATGCGTATCCGAGTTGCATCGATAGTAATCTTGCCACTCTCATTATTATTGCCCATAAAGAGATTGGTGGTGATAGCCGTAGGCGCGTCAAAAAATGGATTAGATCCCAATACATTCACATCTGTAGCTTTAACAGTCACATCGCCCGATCGCGAATTATCGCCATTAGAAGAGGACTGAAGCCAAGCGCCATTACTCAACCGTAAACTCCCCGTCTCAACGGTCACATCACCAGCCCGCCCACTTGCTGGAGCGCCAAACAATATACCCACAGAAGTCGAAATTCCAGGACCAAATTGACCAATATCAGAAGCGCCCATCAGGTCAACAAATTCTGTAGTTTGGACGTTAATCCCCTTCCCTTGCCCAGCCGAAGTAATAGAACTAATATTTGAGCCATCCTGCAAGGTCAGACCCCTTCCACGGATATTAATTGCTCCGCCATTGGTTCCACTGGTATCAACTAAGGAGACTTGACTGAGCGAAATATTCCCCCAATTCACAATGCTAGGATCAGAAGAAAGCTGCCATCTCGCTTGATTATGGAGAGCGATTTGGGCATTCTGCGCTGCCCACATTTCCACTTGTCCATCTGATGCGATCAGGTTGGCTCCTGTCATGTCGATTTGACTGCCCACTAAAGCCAAGGTGTTTCCTTGAGCCACTTGTAGATTAGCCGTTTTCTGCAAACTAATTGCTCCTGCATTTGCCTCAAGTTGCAGCCCTATAGGAGCGCTCACGGTTAACAGGGGTGGCGAGGTGAGATCGTTTGCCCTAAACTTCACTCCATCACTAAAAATGACGCTATTGGCTGTCGTACCGATAAATGATCCACCAATATTGAGACTAGCATTGGCTCCAAAGATAATTCCATTGGGATTGAGCAGAAACAAACTTACGGGATTATTGTTATTAATTGTCTGAATCAAGCCATCAATATTGGAGGCACTTCCTCCCGTCACCCGACTGAAAATCGTCGTAATATTTGGCGTATTTACTAGATTAAAAGTTGCTGAACCTCCCGTCGGTACTGAGAACTGACTAAAACTATGGAATAGATTGCCTCCATTACTGGGCTGATTGCCATTGGTAATCGTAAAGTTGAGATTGTCGGGACTGGTGACTGTTGTTGAGAGTGTGCCATCAGCTTTCACGCTCTGCGCAGAAACATTTGTGGGTAAAAGCATTCCCAAGAACAGGAAGCTAGAACCGCACCACCATAGTCTTTGGCTAAAACTCATTGGAGACTACCTCTTTAACTTTAAAAAGATTTGGAAAAAGATTTGGGGCGATCGCTAAAAATCCCGCACAGTCCGTTGCGGTTGTTTCTCTTGTGGCATTATTGGTCGCATAGATCTCCACTTCGCCCTTGCCATTTAGTCGCCAACCCGTAGCTTCTACAATGGGCGGTGTCCCATTCGCCGCTTGCTTTACGGATTGATTTTCGGATTGATTTTCGGATTGGCTGCCGATCGCTAAAGCATTGGGACTGCGGAAAGCAGAAGGATCGCGAATATCGATCCAAGGATGATTACCGCTGGGGCGATCGCTAGGATTGTCAGCCACTCCGCCGCGACCAGTAACGATAAAGCGACTATTGCCATAGGTGCGGCAACCTTGGACAATGCGCTGACTCGGATCGATCACATCCGTAGGCAATTCGATTAACCCAGCAGCGGGAGTAAAAGTGAGGTTATTAATATTCACCGTGCCACTCAATCCAAATTGAGAACTAGCCGTGATATCGTTATCCTCGGTGCGGTAAGGTCGGTATTTCAACCCAAAGATGCCATTGGTACTAATTTGGATATTCCCCCCATTGCCTTGAAAGGCATTAGCCACTATGTCACTATTGCCTAAACCAATAATGAAAGGACTACTAATCGTAATATTACCGCCATTGCCCTTACCACCCGCTTCCGCCGATAACAAACTTTCATTCCGCAACAAGAGCAATTCCCCAAGGGAGAAATTCAGGTTGCCACCATTACCAAAGTTGGTTTGGGCATTGATTTGGGAAGCACCATCTAAAAATAGCGATCGCGCATTGACTTGAATAGTGCCACCATCACCCGTACCTTGACTGCGACTAGTGATTTGGGAACTATTCCCAAGGGTGACTTGTTGAGCCTCGATGTTAATGTTGCCAGCTTTACCCAGCCCTGACGAAGCTGTAGAAAGCTCCGCATTATCTGTTAACGCGAGTTGGGAAGTACGTAGATCTAAGGAACCACTATTACCACTACCTGAGGATTGACTGCTAATGATGCTTCCTCGAACAGTGACATTCTTGGCAGAGATCTCCACATTACCAGCATTGCCACTACCCTGAGTGGATGTAGAGATTTCAGAACCATTGAATAGGGAAAGCGAACCCTTGGGAATGGTGAGCTTCACCTCCCCCGCAGATCCAGAGCTAGAGGTATTAGAAGAAACCCTTGCCCGATCCATGATTAAATCATCTGCATGGATGTTAATATTACCCGCTCGCCCACTCCCAGAGGAGGATGCCGACAGTTCCGCCCCATCTCGTAAGGTTAATGCCCCAGTGCTGATATCAATGTTGCCAGCATTACCACTGCTACTGGTGAGCGCCGCAAGGCGGCTATTGTTGCCGATATCAATACCTTGGCTAGCCTTGAGGTTGATGTTGCCAGCCAGCCCTGCATTGCTAGTACTACTGGTAATTTGGCTATTATCAAAGCGAATCAATCCGCTACTAGTGAGGGAGACATTGCCAGCGGAATCCAGCCCCTTGGTATCACTTTCGATGCGACTGTTGTTGAGGGTGAGATTGCCCAAACTATTGATATTGACATCGCCCGAACGTCCTGTGCCATTTGTTGAAATATTAACCGTTCCAAAAAATGGAATGGAAATAGAAATTTGTTTACTGGTTAGAACCACGGTATCGGCGATCGCTAAATTCCCATGTCCCAAAATCGATACCGACCCTGCCTGAGCGGAAGAGGATGTCGTTAGTAATGTCAGTCCAGATATCTGATTTTGGGCTTCCAATCTAATCGAACCACCATTGCTAGATGTTCCATTAGGCGCAACAGAGAAAGTATATAGACTGCTCATATTGCCGAGGATATCCCCTTTGGGGGCAATTAGATTGATGTCGCCGCCATACCCACTATTACCTCCCACTGCAAAGGATGAGGAGTACAGATCCCTCTGGTTAGAAAGATTGCCATTATTCGCAGAAAAGGTAATATTGCCGCCATTGCCGCTATTCATATCCCCTTGAGACAAGGAGAATAAATACCCTTGGTTAGAAAGATTGCCATTGCTCGCAGAAAAGGTAATATTGCCCCCATTGCCACTATTCCTATACCCAAGAGCCAAGGAGTACAAATCCCCTTGGTTAGAAAGATTGCCATTGCTCACAGAAAGGCTAATATGACCACCATTGCCGCTATTCAATATTCCCAAGGAATAGGAGTACAAAACACTCTGGTTAGAAAGATTGCCATTGCTCACAGAAAGGGTGATATTGCCTCCATTGCCGCTATTATTATTTGAGAAGACATCAGAGCCTATATAACCACCTTGGGTCAAAAGGTTGCCATTAGTCGTAGCAATGCTAATATCCCCTCCATTACCATTATCACCGTAGTACTCAGATACCAAATAGCCATTAACAGAGAGATTACCGTTAGTTGTCGAAAGGCTAATTGCACCTCCTTTCCCTGTACCTTCGCTAAATGCTGATGAAGACAAGTATCCATTGACAGAGAGATTACCGTTAGTTGTCGAAAGGCTAATTGCACCTCCATTCGCTACTGTATTTGTACCATAGCCATTTGCTCCTGAAGATAAGTATCCACTATTAATAGAGAGATTTCCATTAGTCGTGGCAATCGTGATATCGCCCCCATGCCCACTATTTCCTGTCAAAGTAGTGTCTGAGGTCACATCACCATTAATTGAGATATTGCCATTGGCAAGAATGTTGATGCTGCCACCATTCACACCATTGCCAAAAGCGGATGACTGCAAAGCTCCCGTTACAATATCCCCAGTAGCCTTCAGAATGATGGAACCACCATCCCCACCCGTATAATTGGAAGTGTTAATACTGGCAACCCTAATGCTCCCAGCAGGCAGTCCCGCCACTGTCCCCGTCGTAAAATTGGTTAAACCCATTCCCAGTTGGGGAATATTGGATGTAGGTAAAGTTTTCACCCCTGCTCGTAAAATTGCCGCCCGCTGAGTCGTGAGAGTCATAAAATCTGGGTCACTACTAGGAATGGTGCTATCGGGAGCCGTAATGGTAATATTCCCGGCCTCAATGCTCCCCATCGCTTCCACCTTCAGAGCTACGCCTGTATAGTCTCCAAATACCACATCCCCATGGGCATAAATGATCGGGTCGAATAGGCTGATAAACTTGCCTCGCTTACCTGTTAACGTCTGAAATGAGACATTTCCCCCACTGACAAAATGGGCATCCCCAGAAATATTCCCATTGCTGATCAAGCTCAGATCTCCCCCACTGCGTAATGCTCCGCCACTATTCTTTAAGGCGAGAATATCAATATTCTGATTCCCCTGAATGATCAGGTTCCTTCCTGCTTGGGCGAGGAATGGTGTTGTCACAGTATCTCGGATTTTTACGGTATCCTGTGCTTTTAAGGTAATATCTCTCCCTGCTATCAATTCTCCTTGCAAATCTAGGTGACCACCTTCCAGTATTAGATCCAGCCCTGTGGTGAGATTGCTCCGTACTGTTATCGGTGCTGCATTTGCTCCCATCTGTAACCCAATTGGCGAACTAATTGTTAGCAATGGTGGGCTATTGGTGTTTACCGCACTAAACTCTGTTCCATCAATAAACTTGACGCTATTGGCTGTAGTTCCGACAAACGATCCGCCAATATTTAATCTTGCATTGGCTCCAAAAATAATCCCATTAGGATTGAGCAAAAACAAACTTACGGGATTATGGCTATTTGTGGTCTGAATCAAGCCATCAATATTGGAAACATTGCCTCCTGTCACCCGACTAAAAATCGTCGTAATATTTGGTGTGTTAACCAGATTAAAAGTTGCTGAACCTCCTGTCGGCACTGAGAATTGGCTAAAACTATGGAATAGATTGCCTCCATTACTGGGCTGATTGCCATTGGTAATCGTAAAGTTGAGATTATCGGGACTGGCGACTGTTGTTGACAGTGTGCCATCGGCTTTCACGCTCTGTGCAGAAACATTTGTGGGTAAAAGCATTCCCAAAAACAGAAAGCTAGAACCACACCACCATAGTCTTTGCCTAAAACTCATTGGACATTACCTCTTTCAAAAGATTTTCTTGGGATCGCCAATAATCCTGCACAATCAGTTACAGGTGCTTCTCTTGCTAGGTTATTAGCAGCATAGATATCTACCTCACCCTTCGCATTTAGTTGCCAACCAGTAGCTTCCACAATGAGTGTCTTCGCATTCTCAGGTTGCTTTTCGGATTGCTTTACAGTTGCAAGATTATTGGGACTGCGGAAAGCAGAAGGATCACGGATATCCGTCCAAGGACGATCGCCACTACGGCGATCGCTGGGATTTTCGGGCAATCCGCCGCGACCTGTGGCGATAAAGCGGCTATTGCCATAGGTGCGACAGCCTTGGGCAATGCGCTGACTCGGATCGTCGATATTGCTGGGTAGTTGAATCAATCCAGCGCTCGGAGTAAAAGCGAGGTTATTAATATTCACCGTGCCGCTTAGCCCAAATTGCGAACTTGCCGTGATATCGCTCTCAGGGGTTAATTGCGGACGAAATTTCAATCCAAATAAGCCTTGGGTAGTGATATTGATATTCCCACCCGCTCCAAGTATCGCATTCGCAGTAATATCACTATTCTCTGATGGAACTGCTACGATAAATTTCCCATTGATGTTGATGTTACCTCCTGTGGCATTCCCTGTGGCATTGGTGCTAATTTGACTGCTATGCCGCAGCAGCAGCACATCAGCATTAATCGAGATATTGCCGCGATCGCCTGCGGAGACTTCTGATCGCAGACTGCCACCATAATCCAGTTGAACGCGAGAAGAGCTAACGCTCAAGTTACCTGCATTGCCACCACCAGTATTACTAACAGAAATTTCCGCCCCATTACGAACATCAAGGCGATCGCCAACTATATTGACCGAACCAGCATCGGATTTGGTAGAAGAAGTCGCGGCGATCGTGCTGGGCAGAATTTGACCATTGGATAGGGTTTTAGAGACACTATCTACTGTAATGTTCTTGACTTGTAGATTGATATTACCCGCAGCCCCATTGCCATTAGTTGAAGAGGTAATTTGTCCGCCATTGAATAGCCGCAGGCTGTCTGCCGTCAGGGAAATACTCCCACCTGAGCCTACCGCTTTAGCCCCCAGAGAAACCGTAATACCTCCAGGTAAACTGCTGAGAGCATCAATTTCTGGATCACTGACGGTCACCTCTTTAGCTTGAATGTTAATATTCCCCGCTTTTCCTTTTCCCGATAGCGTACTCCTTACAGTCCCTCCGTTAAAGATTTGCAAACGTCCCACATCAATCGAGATATTTCCCGCTTCCCCATCTGTTGCCCCAATTCTACTACTCACTCCAGATAGCAGTTTGTCAGGTGTATATCCCGATATTGTAAGACTCTCAGTGGCGCGAATCGAAATATCTCCAGCCTTACCCGTAGGACGAACAGGACTTACGACAACCAAAGCCGTACTGATAATTCCCCCATCTTGCACACGAATCCGCTCTGCATCGATGGTAATCTTGCCACTCTCATTATTAGTGCCCACAAAGAGGTTAGCGTTTATAGCGGTAGGCGAGATAACAAATGGATTAGATCCCAATATATCCAGATCTTTAGCTTTAACAGTCACATCGCCCGATCGCGAATTGTCGCCATTAGAAGAGGACTGAAGCCAAGCGCCATTACTCAACCGTAAACTCCCTGTCTCAACGGTCACATCACCAGCCCGCCCACTTGCTGGAGCGCCAAACAATATACCCACAGAAGTCGAAATTCCAGGAGCAAATTGACCTGCTTGGGAAGCGCCCAGCAGGTCAACAAAGTCTGTGGTTTGGACGTTAATCCCCTTCCCTTGCCCAGCCGAAGTAATAGAACTAATATTTGAGCCACCCTGCAAGGTCAGCCCCCGTCCACGGATATTAATTGCTCCACCATTGGTTCCACTGGTATCAACCAAGGAGACTTGACTGAGCGAAATATTTCCCCAATTCACAATGCTAGGGTCAGAAGCAAGTTGCCATCTCGCTTGATTATTGAGAGCGATTTGGGCATTCTGAGCTGCCCACATTTCCACTCGTCCATCTGATGCGATTAGGTTTGCTCCTGTCATGTCGATTTGACTGCCCACTAAAGCCAAGGTATTGCCTTGGGCTACTTGTAGGTTAGCCGTTTTCTGCAAACTAATTGCTCCTGCATTTGCCTCAAGTTGTAGCCCAATAGGAGCGCTCACGGTTAACAGGGGCGGCGAGGTGAGATCGTTGGCGCTAAACTTCACTCCATCACTAAAAATGACGCTATTGGCTGTCGTACCGATAAATGATCCACCAATATTTAGACTGGCGTTTTTGCCAAAGATAATTCCATTGGGATTGAGCAGAAACAAACTCACAGGATTGCTATTATTTGTGGTCTGAATCAAGCCATCAATATTGGAGGCACTTCCTCCCGTCACCCGACTGAAAATCGTCGTAATATTTGGCGTATTTACTAGATTGAAAGTTGCTGAACCTCCCGTCGGTACTGAGAACTGACTAAAACTATGGAATAGATTTGCTCCATTACTGGGCTGATTGCCATTGGTAATCGTAAAGTTAAGATTGTCGGGACTGGTGACTGTTGTTGACATTGTGCCATCGGCTGTTATGGATTGTGCTGTGACAGCTATGGGTAAAAGCATTCCCCAGAATAGAAAGGTGGAACTATACCACCATAGTCTTTGCCTAAAATTCATTGGATAATATCTCTCTAAAGTGATTTGGGGCGATCGCTAAAAATCCCGTACAATCCGTTACGGTTGTTTCTCTTGCTAGGTTATTCGCAGCATAGATATCTACCTCACCCTTGGCATTTAGTTGCCAGCCCGTAGCTTCCACTATGAATGTTTTCGCATTCTCAGATTGCTTTTCAGATTGCTTTTCCGATTGCTTTACAGATTGCTTTTCAGTTGCTAAAGATGCGAGATTGCGAATATCTGTCCAAGGATGATTGCCACTGCGGCGATCGCTGGGATTTTCGGGTAATCCACCGCGACCAGTGACGATAAAGCGACTATTGCCATAGGTTCGGCAACCTTGGGCAATGCGCTGACTCGGATCGTCGATATCACTGGGCAGTTGAATCAATCCAGCGGTCGGAGTAAAAGCAAGGTTACTGATATTCACCGTGCCACTCAATCCAAATTGCGAACTTGCCGTGATGTCATTCTCCGAGGTCAATTGTGGACGAAACTTCAATCCAAATAGACCCTGCGTAGTGATATTGATATTCCCACCCGATCCGCGTATCGCATTCGCAATAATGTCACTGTTCTCTATTCCCACAATGACAGGTGAGTTAATTGTCAAGTTACCACCATTGCCATTACCTGCTGCGGTGGCAGAAATGAGGCTATTGTGACGTAGTAGTAAAAATGATTGCAAGTTTAAGTTAACATCTCCTCCATTACCAGAAGCAGTTGAGGCTAAAATACTGCCTTGATTGTCTAGAAAAATTGAATTAGCATTAATCTGCACATCTCCTGCTCTACCAGATCCATCATTTAAGACGCTGACAGAGGCTTCATTGGTGATGCGTAACGACGGAGTGTTAATCGTGAGTGAGCCTGCATCACCACTGGGAATCGGAGGTAATCCAAGAGCTGCTTGTGTTACTGGATCGGAAATTTTCGCAGTTGAAGCAATGCGGCTAGGATTGACCGATCCTAATTTTCCCTGTAGAACAACAGACTCTAACGCATTAATCATTACGTTGCCTGATGAACCTATGCTAGAGGCGTTAGACCCAACCAATGCACCATCACGAACCACTAGTCTGGAGGTGTTAACGAATATGCTATTTGCATTTCCAGAGCCAAGTGTCAATGTGGAGAGTGTAGTAGCCCCGAATATAATAGGATTGATACCTGCAATTTCGATCAAGTCTTGAGCAGTGATTTGCACTCTTCCCGACTGTCCAGAAGCAAAGGTAAAAGAAGTAATAGCACCACCGTTCAAAATTTTCAAATTTCCTGTTGATACGGTAATGTCGCTTGCTTGAGCAGAGTTGACTGTACTGGTTACGATCGCAGAAGAAAGGACTGGATTAGACGCAACATAACCATCAATCAGGATCGAACCTCCGACATTCACGACAACATTCCCACCAGTTACAGGAACAAATGTCTGGGTATTAATGGTTCCACCATCGGAGAGGAGTAGCTGCGCGGCGGAAATTGCTATATCACCCGTCTGACTGTTGCCCAGATTGTCAATTCTGATCATGCTTGGATATATGCTATTGGCTGTATTCTTGGCGAGATTAAGGGTTTCAGTGGCTCGAACGGTAATGCCTCCAGCAGTCTGTGCGCCAAAGTTTTGCAGCAAGGCGGTAGAACCTTCAGTCAAGTTGATATTGCGTCCTTGGATTTGGATTGAGCCATTGTTGCCACTGGTATCAAGCAATGATTGTTGGGCTAGGTGAATATCGTTAAACTGCTGCACTGAGACATAATCTCCCACCCATCCTGTCACCGTGGGATTGAGTTTGACGAACCCATTACTGACACTGCCCACTTCCACATGTCCGCCTCCATTAACCGATGCGATGCCACCAGAAAAGTTCACTCCGCTCCCAATCAGGGCAAGTGTATTCCCTGCCGCAACTTGTAACCCAATCGGATTTTGGCTGCGATTCACTGGCTGAAACAAGTTTTCGATCAGGCGATGTCCCGTATTCTGCACAGTAATTCCCTTGGAGTTTTGCCCAAAATCTAGACCGATTGGAGCATTCACTGTCAGTAAAGGTGAAGCTGATGGATTCACGGCACTAAATTCTGTTCCATCAACAAACTTGATGCTATTTGCCGTCGTAGCAATAAACGATCCACCAATATTCAAGCTGGCATTTTTGCCAAAGATAATCCCATTGGGATTGAGCAGAAACAAACTTACGGGATTATTGTTATTAATAGTCTGAATCAAGCCATCAATATTGGAGGCACTTCCTCCCGTCACCCGACTGAAAATCGTCGTAATATTTGGCGTATTTACTAGATTGAAAGTTGCTGAACCTCCCGTCGGTACTGAGAACTGACTAAAACTATGGAATAGATTTGCTCCATTACTGGGCTGATTGCCATTAGTAATCGTAAAGTTAAGATTGTCGGGACTGGTGACTGTTGTTGACAGCGTGCCATCGGCTGTTATGGATTGTGCTGTGGCAGCTATGGGTAAAAACATTCCCCAGAATAGAAAGGTGGAACTATACCACCATAGTCTTTGCCTAAAATTCATTGGGAACTACCTCTTTAACTTTAAAAAGATTTGGGGCGATCGCTAAAAATCCCGTACAATCCGTTACAGTTGTTTCTCTTGTGGCATGATTGGCTGCATAGATATCCACTTCACCCTTGGCATTGATTTGCCAACCCGTGGCTTCTACGATGGGCGGTGTCGCAATCTCTGATTGTTTTTCGTGCTTTACAGATTGGCTCACTAAAGCATTGGGACTGCGGAAAGTGGCGGGGTCGCGAATATCCGTCCAAGGATGATTACCACTGCGGCGATCGCTAGGATCTTCGGGCAATCCGCCACGACCTGTGGCGACAAAGCGACTATTGCCATAGGTTCGACAACCCTGAGCAATGCGCTGACTCGGATCGTCGATATTGCTAGGTAGTTGAATCAATCCAGCGGTCGGAGTAAAAGCGAGGTTACTGATATTTACTGTGCCACTCAATCCAAATTGCGAACTTGCCGTGATGTCATTCTCAGGGGTTAATTGTGGACGAAACTTCAGTCCAAATAGCCCCTGCGTAGTGATATTGATATTCCCACCTGCTCCGCGTATCGCATTCGCAATAATGTCACTGTTCTCTATTCCTAAAATCACAGGGGAGTTAATACTAATATTGCCGCCATTGCCAGCCCCCCCCGCTTCAGCGCTGATGAGACTACCGTGACGCAGCAATAAGAGATCGCGGACTTGTAGGTTAATATTGCCACCTTCACCAACTTTGGTAGAAGTAGAGAGGCGACCATTATCGAGTTGAATGGTATTCGCGTTAATTGAGAGCGTACCAGCATCACCAAGAACTTGGTTCTCAGCGATCACAGTTCCTCCATTGCGAACCATCAAAGTTGGCGTATTAATTGTGATATTGCCTGCATCCGCTTGAGAAGTAGGATTGTTAGTCAATACAAATGTACGCGCCACCGCACCTATGTAGCTTGGGTTTTGGCTATCTTTCACCCCACTAACATCGATCGACTCCGACGCATTGATCGTGAGACTGCCCGCACTTCCAGTACTCACCGTAGAAACTGAAACCAGTCCACCATCTTGAATTGATAATGTGCGCGTATCGAGCTGAAGATTTCCTGCATGACCAGAACTAAAAGTATTCGCGGATAGGAGACTAATGATTGTCGAATTATTAGGCAGGGCATCCAAACTCGACACCATCACGCTATCAGCAATGACATTGACATTGCCCCCAGTCCCCTTACTAAAGGTTCTCGTGCCAACATTCCCTCCGCCAAAAATAGTCAGTTTATCAGTAGATAGAGATAAATCTCCACCCTGACCAGCGCCAAAGGTAGCAGCGATCAGCACCCCAAATATCGGATTAACAGCAGGATTACCAGATTGAATCCCCCCTACGCCTATTTCCTTCGCTTTAACGGTTATATTGCCACCTTGGGCATTACTGAAGGTACGATCCATCACGATCGCCCCTTTATCAATCATCAGTTGGGGAGTATTAATAAAAATATTGCCCGCTCCTCCAGCAGCCGTAGTTTCATTCACCACACCACTCGAACTAAGAAAATCTGGAGACATCCCAATTACTTGCAAGGATTCTGTGGCATTGATCGTAATATCGCCTGCCTTTTGACTGCCGATGTTTTGGACAACGGCGATCGAACCACCACTGAGACTAACCTGTTTCCCTTGCATTTGAATTGAACCAAGACTAGTACCACGAGATGCTACTAAGGCGCGTTGACTCATCTGAATATTGCCAAAACTAGTAGCCTTGGGATATGCGAGTGTCAATCCTTGCGACGTTGCATCAATATCAACGCTGCCTCCAGTGACACTTCCCAATTCAATTCGCCCACCTAAAGCGGAAATCACACCTCCCTCTAGAGAGATATTTCCACCAACCAAAGCCAGTGTTTGACCAGATTGAACCTGTAAACCGCTTAAATTTAAATTAGTCAGATTGGAAACGGACGATGAGCCATTTAACTTAGAGTTACTACCATTTCCCTGTACGGTGATATTTCCCGAATTGCTTCCCATATTTAAGCCTATTGGCGATGCGACCGTCAGCAGAGGATTAGAAGTGTCGCTAGCAATAAATTCCACCCCATCCGCAAATTTGATACTATTTGCCGTCGTACCGACAAAGGAGCCGCCAATATTTAATCTGGCATTGGCTCCAAAAATAATTCCACTGGGATTGATTAGAAACAAACTTACGGGATTATTGTTATTTGTGGTCTGAATTAAGCCATCAATATTGGAAATACCGCCTCCCGTTACCCGACTAAAAATCGTCGTAATATTCGGCGTGTTCACTAGATTGAAAGTTGCCGAACCTCCCGTCGGCACTGAGAATTGACTAAAACTATGGAATAGATTCGCTCCACTATTGGGCTGATTACCATTGGTAATCGTAAAGTTGAGATTGTCGGGACTGGTGACTGTCGTAGACAGCGTACCATCGGCTGCCACGGGTTGCGCTGCCACAGAACAAGTTAGGGATAGATACCCCAAAAGCAAATTGCCCCCTAGATAAGATAGCCGAAAAATAGAAATCATAGATGTCTTTCCCCTTCTCATATAAAATAAATAAAATTGCCAGACAAATATCTTTAGTAAAATCTTATTAAGAATATTAAAAGAAAATAAAAAATTATTAATTAATTCAGTAAATACTAAGTGACTGGGCATACTTAAAAAAGTAATTAAAACCCGCATTTACATTGTGTGTATCATGGATTTTAGATTTTATACCTAATTGTGACTAGACACTTATAGCACCTTGCTAAATCAATTCCTGCTTAATTTATGAAACAAAAAACTAATCATAGCCAAGGTTTTAGTATTTTATTGTGCCTACGGCAAAACAAAAAAACTGCTATAATTTCCTAGGTCAGTTGGAGGATTCATGTACTATCAAATATTACCTGATTTTACTTATTATGGATTATTAATATCGGCAGACTTAAATTATCTTAAAAAGCAAAGAAATTACTCTTAAATATATGGATTTTTGTAATATTTTGTTGTGTAATTATCTCGCTCGCATCTTGCCATTTACTTTGCCATTCATGAGATCTACGATTATTTTAATAGTTGTAAGTTTGTCTTCAGAATTGTCTGCTATTGAAGCAAGTGAGCTTAATCCTGCATTGAATAAACAAGGATTATTTACACAACTTGTCGATCATGCCGATCATGATCATGTCGATAATGATCATGCCGATAATCATGTCAGAACCAAAGTCAACACAAAGCGCGATGCTCCTCAATTTTCCATACAATCCCCCCTTGAGCAGAGCCTAGGGGAAGAGCCATTGCTTACAGCACAGAGGGTTGATCCTAATCTTTCTAATCCTTTACAACGGATTAATCCCTCTCCTAATCAACCCGCTTTGCCCCAAGAAACATTACCTACATCACCAACCTTAGAGCAGTCAGTACCGAAAGTCCCTGAAGGAACAGAGACTCGTCCAAGCACTTTTCCCGCTAAGTTTTTTGTCAAACAAATTGAGGTGATTGATAGCACGGTATTTACTGCCGAAGAACTGGCTGTAGTGACTAAGCCTTTTACGGGTAGGGAGTTGACTTTCGCGGAATTACTACAGGTGCGATCGGCTATTACTCAGCTTTACATTAGTCGTGGTTATATCTCTTCAGGTGCAATTATTCCTCCCCAAACTATGTCAAATGGGACGATCATAATGCAGGTGATCGAAGGCAGTTTGGAAGAGATTAAAATTACGGGGCTACAACACCTTAATCCCGACTATATTCGGAGCCGTCTGGAATTAGCGGGAGCAAAGCCTTTAAACATCAACCACCTGCTGGAAGGGCTACAATTACTAAAATTAAATCCCTTGATTGAAAATATTTCCGCAGAGTTGCAAACAGGCGATCGCCCTGAAACGCGAATTTTATTAGTGGAAGCTAAGGAAGCTAAAAATTTCAGCGTTATCCCTACATTGGACAATGGGCGATCGCCTAGTGTGGGTAGTTTTCGTCGTCAAATCCAACTCGTTCATGCTAACTTGCTTGGGCTTGGTGATGGGTTGAGATTGGGCTATACCAACACCGATGGAAGCAATGGCTTTGATTTCAGCTACACTATGCCGATTAATCCTAGTAACGGCACGATCCAATTGGCGGCTGGCACTACGACTAGTAATGTAATCGAGTCTCCCTTTGACGTACTCAAAATTTCGGCTGTCTCGAAATATTACGAAGTCACCTATCGCCAACCCTTGATTTTACGCCCCCAAGAGGAGCTAGCCCTAGGGCTGTCATTTTCAAGGCAAGAGAGCCAAACTTCCTTAGGCATTGACAATATTGGACCATTTCCCATCTCTTCTGGCGCGGATAGTCAGGGTAGCACCCGCGTCTCCGCTTTACGTTTCTTCCAAGAATGGACTAAGCGCAATGAACAATCTGTAATCGCTTTTCGCTCTCAATTTAGTTTTGGACTTGGGGGACTATTTAATGCCACTGTAAACCAGCAGGGAGTTCCCGATAGCAACTTTTTTGCTTGGCGCGGGCAAGGGCAATGGGTACAGCTACTTGCCCCAGATACTCTTTTTCTATTGCGGGGAGATATTCAGATCGCCGATCGCACATTACTAACCTTGGAGCAATTTGGATTAGGGGGAGTCACCACTATTCGCGGCTATCGCCAAGATTATCTCTTAACCGATAATGGGGCACAGGTTTCTGCCGAAGTTCGCCTACCAATTTTTAGAGATAACGATTCTAAAGGGATCTTGCAACTAGTACCCTTTATTGATGCGGGGGCTGGTTGGAACAACAATGGCAGCAATCCGAAACCAAATACTTTAGTAGGGATGGGGATGGGGCTATTGTGGCAACAGGGGGAAGCTTTATCGATCCGACTTGACTGGGGCATCCCTCTAGTTAACGTAAATTCGCAGGGCAATAGCTCACAAGAACGGGGCTTATATTTTTCTGCTACGGCCCGTTTTTAAGCCCTTCACCTGTAGGAGAAGGGCTTGAAGGGGGCAAATGGCTTTCAGAAATCTAGTCTTTTTCGGAGGGGATTTCAATTTCATGAACGGGGATTTCAATAGTAAACTCCGTTCCTTCTGCTGAGGTATTGGTTAGCGTCAATCTTCCGCCATGGGTTTCTTCAACTATCTGGCGACTAATGGAAAGCCCGAGCCCACTTCCTTTACCTACGGGCTTAGTGGTAAACAGGGATTCAAATATTTTGGACTGGAAATGGGGAGGGATTCCTAGCCCATTATCTCGAATAACGATCCGCACTTTATCATGCAATTTGGGCTCACAATGGATCCATTCGGTCTTTACCCAAATAGTAGGCTGCTTAGCTTCCCCCCGTTTGACCATTGAGGCAGTGTAACCACTAGAGTGCAACGCATCGATCGCATTGGCTAATAAGTTCATAAATACCTGATTCAACTGTCCCGCATAGCAATCTATTTCGGGCAGCTTTCCATAATCCTTAACGATATGAATTTCGGGGAGTTGATCGACGGGCTTGAGACGATGCCGTAGCAGCATTAGCGTGACTTCAATCCCTTCTTCGATTTTAAATCTCACGCGACGTTCGGTATCAGATCTAGAAAATATGCGCAGAGAATTAGAAATATCCTTAATGCGATCGCATCCTACTCGCAGAGATTTCGTCAGTTTAGGTAAGTCCGCGATCAGAAAGTCTAGATCGATTGATTCAGCATGGTCGAGGATCTTATCGTTTGCCTGAGGAAATTCCGCTTGATAGAGTTGGAGATGATCGAGCAGGTTTGTAAATCCTTCTTGAGCTAAGGATAGGTTGCCGTTGATAAATCCTAAGGGATTGTTAATTTCATGGGCAATTCCCGCCATCAACTGACCAATACTAGACATTTTCTCGCTCTGCACCAGTTGCAATTGGGATCTTTGCAAGGTTTCTAAAGCTTGAGTTAATGCAGCCGTACGTTCTGCAACCTGCTGTTCTAGACGTTGATTTTGTTCAGCGATCGCTTTATTGAGAAAACTCAACCTCAAATGCAGATTAACCCTAGCGATTACTTCTTCTTGTTGAAAAGGTTTTGTAATATAATCAACGGCTCCAAGTTCAAAACCCTTAACTTTTTCCATGGGATCGGCAAGGGCGGTCATAAAGATTACGGGAATATTCTGAGTTTTGGGATTAGATAGCAGAGTCCGACAAGCTTCAAAGCCATCTATTCCTGGCATCATTACATCCATGAGGATGAGATCGGGATTTAGATATTCAGCTTGGGACAGAGCATTTTCGCCATCAATTGCTACTGAGACCGTAAAGCCGTGATTTTCTAGTGTTGTAGACAGTACTTCCAAATTGGTGGGATTATCATCCACAACTAAAATCGTACTCGTTTGCAATTGCTGCGATAGGTTATAAGGCTGATTAAAAGTCATAAAGTTTAAGGATTTTCTAGGGATTGATTTTCTAAGGATTGATCGGTATATTGCTGAATTACCTCTTGCAATCTTTTGATTTGATAGCTACTGGCAAGTTGGCGGAGTGGGGTCGTAAATGGAATAAGATTTGGATTTTTTTGCTCTAGAGTATCCAGTTGTTTAATGAAATTTTTGATTAATCCTTTGAGTGCTAAATCAAGTAAGATCAGTAGATCCTCCGACTCAGGTAAGACGATCGCAGGGGCAGGAATTGATGAAGTCCCCGTAGCGTCGGTAGGGAGATCATTTTCCAGAGAATTTTCCATGGATTCCATCGCATTGATAACTGAACTGCCCGCAAGGGCAGAGGAATGCATGGGTGCTTCGTAGATCCACTCCAAATTTAAATATTTCTTGAGCTTTAAAAATAGATCTTTTGATTGAATTGGTTTGGGAGTGAAGTCCGTACAGCCAGCAGTCAAACTTTCTTGCAGATCGTCATCAAAGCTGCTTGCCGAACAAGCAATGATTGGCACAGAGGCAAATCCCTCTTGCTGACGAAGCCGACGCGCCATCTCAAAACCATCTAAAACTGGCATGACTAGATCGAGCAAGATTAAATCTGGATGATTGGCGATCGCCTGTGCCAATCCTTCTTGACCATCCTTAGCCTCAAACAATTCAAAGCCAATGCTTCGGAGCAAGTTAACCAAAAATGAGCGGTTGTCCGAGCGATCGTCTACAACCAGAATCTTCATTGGAGCCCCTTGATAGCCTGTAATTATTCGATTGGATTGAAATCGATTATTCGCCCAACCCGATGCCAGAGGAAATTCCAGATCGATCCAGAAGGTACTTCCCTCACCTAAACGGCTACGAACTTGAATGGTACTACCCATCAATTGCACGATTTTTTGGCTGATAGCCAAGCCCAGCCCCGTACCTTCAGATTGCTTCTTTTGATCTCCCACTTGTTGAAATGGAGAGAAGAGCTTAGTTAAGTTTTCGTCACTGATGCCTACTCCCGTGTCTTCGACTTGAAAACGCACTGTGGCAAAGGATTGGCTTAGGGCTTCATTGCTTGGAGATGATGACCTCGTTCCCACTAAGGATACCTTCATGGTTACTCCTCCCACATCGGTAAACTTCATGGCATTGCTGAGTAAGTTGAGGAGAACCTGTCGTAGCCTCTTTTCATCGGAGCGAATGCCTCCAGGAATATTGGGGCTAATCTGCACCAGAAAACTTATGTCTTTTTGAGAAGCTCTGACGGTGAAAATTTCGGTCACATCTTCTAAAAAAGCAGGCAGTGGCAAATCGGATATCTCCAATTCAATTTTTCCCGCTTCAACCTTAGCCAGATTTAGGACATCATCGATTAATGTCAGTAGGTGATCGCCACAGCGCTGGATCACCTTAATCCCTTTTTGCCCATCTGCGTCGAGAGATTTAGATCTTTGCAAGATTTGCGCATAGCCAAGGATGCCATTGAGGGGCGTTCTCAACTCATGACTCATATTTGCCAAAAATTCACTCTTAGCGCGATTAGCTTTATCAGCGGCTTGTTTTGCTAATTCAAGGTCGTGGGTGCGTTCTTCAACTTTAACTTCCAAGTTTTTGGAGTAATCGAGGAGTTGATTGTTAAGGATTTCCAACTGTTGATTGGTTAATTCCAACTTTTGTTGTTTATAAGCATTGGTAATGGCGATCGCACTCATAATAAAAGCGCATAAAGGTGGCATGATCGGCACTAAAAGCCCATTCAGAAAACACAAGTAGCTCAAGCTAAATAACAAGCCAATCGATACGAAAGCCCCCCAGACCGCTCGTTCGCCTAAAATTCGCCCTTTGTCTTCGGCAATGCTAATCAAAATCCAAATCCCCCCCGTCCCCAGCATTGCCCAAACCACAATCCAGATTCCCTGCTCGATACTCGACCAACTATGAAGCCCTAATCGACCATCCTTTGCCGAACGAATGAGCTGACTGGCTATATTAGCGTGAACTACAACTCCTGGCGTACTTTTAGTTTGGGCGAGATTATCATAGGGGGTTGCGAAGAAATCATTAGTGCTAGGAGCCGTAGAACCAATTAGCACAATCCGATCGCGAATCAGATTGTCGGGAATCCGTCCTGCTAACACTTCGCGCATAGAAATAGTGGGAAAAGAAGATAGCGAACCTCTCCAATTCAGGAGGATCTGATAGCCACCCAAGTCTTCATTGCTATAGCCTGCTTCCCTATCTCTCATCGGGAGGAAAATGGTTTTCCCCAGCCGAAACTTTTGCTGAGTTGCATCAACAGGTTCTAAGGTAATTTTCTCTGATTCTAGGTACTTTAGAGCCACTTGGGTGGCTAGCCCCGACTTAATCGTTTTGTTATCTCGTTGGTCTTCGGCTGTGAGCAGAGCCCGACGCACTTTCTGATCGCTATCTAAGACCAAATCGGCAAGTGACACCTGTTCTTTCTGTTTTAACACCGCTGGCGGATCGACACGATCGCCAGTCATTTTCTCGACCCCAATCAGGGTCGGCGTGGTTTGAAAGATTTGCAGGAGCTCTTGATGTCCTGGCTCCTCTGGCAAATTGCGATAGAGATCCATCCCAATTACTCGAGGATTTTGCGATCGCAAATTTTCGATTACCTTCGCTAATACGCGATCGGGTACTGGCCAATTGCCTGCTGTTTTGATATCGGTTTCGTCGATCGTCACGATCACGATATTATTTTCGACGGACTCCCCAGGTCGCCATTGAAAGAATTTATCTCGAATCGCCCATTCTAGTAAATTAAAAACACCGAGCAAGTTGCCAACAATGACAATAGCTGAAATGCTAGAACCTATAATTAAGACTCTTTTAGAGTTCCCGATAAATTTTTTGAGTCCTAATCTCATACTTACCTGTGTTTAAATTTTGAGTAGCCTATTTCGCAACATAGAGAAGAAAGATGGTGATTTATAACCATCTTTCCCCCATTTTCCTATAGAAATCTATAGAAATATCGGCTTCACCAAAAGTTTGATTTTACTTTGTGTTACTTTGTGATAGCCAAGCTGGTAAGTTGAGACAGTTGAACGGAATCCAAAAGCTCTTTCCATTCCTTGGCAAGCAATTGATCGTTTGGCTGGGCTGTCCGCAAAGAAGACAGGATTGAGGCACTATCGTACCAAACTCCGTTAGCTGCCAAAATCGATGATTGCTGTAGAGATGTTTTGCCCTCTAAAGATTTAGCGAGATCAGCACTAGGCGTAATCCGCTTAATCCAACCGTCAACAAAGGGACTGTTAGGGGTCAAGTTGCCTTCAAGTTTGAGAGCAAAAAACCACTGATAGTTTTTGTCAACTTCTAGAGCAGGTGCATTCTCAGGCAACTGGATTGCCACAATCCCCGCTTTTCCTGACACTGGCACAGACATCTGATAAATCGTTTGCTTTGATTCATCCTTCAGACTAAAGACCGCCTCTTGAGCAGCACTAGCTGGGAGGTAAACCAAAATCGCAGGATGGGCAGATAAGGTTGTGCCATAGAAGGTTTGAGGTAGGACTGCCGCCATGAAAACAGGGCGATCGCCAATCAAATAAGAGCCATAGGCATTGGTGCGAGAGGCTCCACCTGCTGTGCCAATGGGAGCAGAACTGCTAGGAGGAGGCGTAAAAGAGCTTCTAGATGCCCCACCAGCAGTTTGGGTTGGTGCGGAGCTAGTAGCAGGAGGTACAAAAGTACCGCGAGATGCCCCACCAGTAGTTTGAGTCGGTGCAGAACTGGTAGCAGGAGGTACAAAAGTACCGCGAGATGCCCCACCAGTGGTTTGAGTTGGTGCAGAACTATCCGCAGAAGGTACAAAAGTACCGCGAGATGCCCCACCAGTGGTTTGAGTTGGTGCAGAATTGTCAGCAGGAGGTATAAACCCGCCGCGAGATGCGCCACCAGTAGTTTGGGTTGGTACCGTATTCTCTGGTGGAGGGCTAAACGTGCTGGACTGAGCTGCACTCGGAGAAAATCCGATTGAGCTAGCTAGTAGGGTCATTATTCCTACAACGCTGCCAAATCGTTGATGGTAGCTTGTAATCATTAGAATTCTTCCTTCAAATAAAGTTACGAAAAATCCACTTTTGTTACATGTAATGCGTTTATTTCCATGTGCATTATAAGTTTACCCGTTAATTTTTTTCATGACATCAATTACATGGCAATTCCTTTAATTTCATTACAAAACAAGTCAAATTCAAAAGATATATAAAAAATGCGTAAGAGATATACGAAAAACTTGTTTTGATAGATAGAGTAAACTTTAAAATACTTGCAAGAAATCAATTAAAAATACTATGCAATAATCCCAATTATTTTAGTATAATCAAAAAAATACATCTAAAGGTCAAAATGATTAATCAGCAAGCATTTCAGACATTCTGGATTTACGCTTGATCATGGTGAAATACTGAATAAAAGTGTCTTGTTTTGGTCATTTATACAGTTTATTAAGGAGGGAATTATTGACATAATAATAACATTGAGTAAAGCAATTTTTGAAGAATGACTTTTTAGACAAAAAGAGGAAATATTGATTAAATATTAAAGATTTTTTAATGGCAAGGGCTAGGTAGCTGCGATCAAATATGTCAAATATGTGAGAATAGGCTATGGCATCTCAATTGGGGTTAAATAAATCTTTGTTGTTCAGGGATTGAGAGGATTCAAAGCCAACGTTAGTTGAGGGTAGTCGAATGGGGTAGTCGAATGGGTAGGGCAATTGTAAATTTTGTACCCATCCCCATTTCACTTTCACAAAGAATTGTACCTTGGAGATTCTGGGTTACAAGGTTATAGATAATATGGAGTCCCAACCCACTCCCGCCTTTGTCTCTAGCGGTTGTGAAAAAAGGTTCAAAAATTTTAGCTAAATTTTCATTGGCAATGCCAATTCCGTCGTCGGAGTAAATGATGATTGCTTTGTCGCCTTGCTGGGTAATCGTAAATTGTAACAGCCCGACTTTATCTAAACCCTGATAGGCATGGGTTAAGGAATTTATCACTAAATTGGTAACGATCTGAGACAATGCGCCGGGGTAGCTCTGCATCGTAATATTGGCATTACCTTGGACAATTACTTGGTGGGGCGTATATTTGAGTTGGGGTTCTAGGCTAGTTAAAATCTTTTCAATATAGTCTTTGACGGCAAAGCTTCGTTGTTCTAGGCTCGAACGATCTACGGCAACTTGTTTAAAGTTTTGGATGAGTTCGGCAGCACGATGTAGGTTTGCTGATAGGATTTCACTACTACTTTTGGCTTTTTCTAAATATGCCTGTAAGCTAGATTTTTTAAGTTCGCCACGATTGAAAGAGGCGTTAAATTTATTGGTGGCATTCTCAAGGATAGAAGCTGCCATTAAACTATTGCCAATGGGGGTATTAACTTCATGGGCAATACCAGCCACCATGCTACCAAGGGAGGCATATTTCTCTGATTCCACCAGTTGTTTTTGGGTTGCCTTTAACTCGTCTAGGGTTTTAGCTAATTCGGCATTTTTTTTGTGAATTGCTAGCTCCGCCCTTTTGCGATCGCTAATATCGCGGATCGTAAATAGCACTTCATTGGCTCCACTAACGACAATCCGAATTTCCTCATCGCGGTACTTACCATCAACGCAGATGCAATGTTCGTAGGTTTGTAACTCCCCAGTGCTTATTGCTTGATGGATATAAAAAAGATGGCGATCGCTCAATTCTTGCGGCAGGATTTGAGAAAGATGCTTACCAATATTTTCAATGTCGGGATATAACAACTCGACGCTACTATCAAAGTTAACCTGCCCTAGATAAATTCCATCGCCATTGACATTGAACATCAAGTCGGGAATAACCGAAAAGATAGCGCGTCTACGCGCTTCGCCTGCGCTGAGAGCTTTATAACTCGTGATCACCATCGTCGAAGTAAATAGGGCAAAAAATGCAGGAAAAACTGGAATCCACCATCCCTGTAAAAATAGAATATAGCTAGCAATCAATAGACTCGTCCCTAACCCCGTGATCTCTAGAGCTAACCGAGGGATACGGAAGGTGAATTTCGACCATTTCGGTGGCTTGGCATGGCGACGACTCCAGCACAGTAGACCGCTAGCCAGCGACCAGATGGCAATCCATAGAGTTTCTATCGGTTTTGACCAGACCCGTAAAACTGGACGTTCGCCGAGGGCATTCGCAATTAATTGGCTAGCGATATTGGCATGTAAGGTCACCCCACTAGTGACGGGAAAAGAATTCCCTAAAACCGTGCTGTTATAGGGAGTAATAAAGTAATCGGTGTTACTTTCAGCGGTAATACCGATCAAAACAAGGCGATCGCGAAAGATATCCTGAGGAATATCTCCATTTAAAATTTGCGTTAATGAGACTACAAGAAATCCATCCTGAAAATTGCGAAAGTTCGATAATATCTGGTAGCCACCTAAGGATTGGCGAACATAGCCGCCATCATTTTCTTCCATAGGCGAGAAAATTGCTTTCCCCAATTTATATTGTTGCTTTTGGGAGTCAAGGACTTCTAGTTTAATATTTTCGGCTTTGAGATATTGGAGCGCTAGAGCCGCGCTCAAGCTGGTAATCGTTTTCCCTTGCTTATCTTTTAACGATAACAGTACTCGTCGGATTTTGCCATCACGATCGGGGGGCAAGTCATTGGCTGCAAATTGATTGAGCTTTTCCAAGATTGCAGAAGCAGCCACACCGTCACCTTCTCGATTGGCGATCGCTTTGCGAATACCGATGAGATTGGGTGTGGAGGTATATATACTCAATAGCTCTTGATATCCAGAATTATTTTTTTTCGGTACTGGTAGATCGCGGTAGAGATCTAATCCGATCACTCTAGGTTCCTGCTGTTTGACCGCTTTGAGAAGATTAACGAGGGTGTCGTCGTCAATGGGATAACCAAATTTCTGAATATCCGATTCATTAATTGCGACAATCACAATCCGATTATCTATCGGTTCTGATGGTCGCCACTGAAAGAACAAATCGTATAGGGATAATTCTAGGGGCTGAAGTAAGCCCAAAAAGCGAATTCCTAGTAAGATCCCTGTGGTCATGGGGATAATTACCCAGAGCTCTTTATATTTCCAAATACTTTTTTTGAGAATGCTCCACATAGATAAATTTTAAAATGGATTTGCAGATATGGAGAAATAAATCCCATTTTCCTGTAAGGTTCTCTTTTCTGCGGAAATTCGACTCAGGGGCAAGCCTAAATCGAGCCGAATGGTGAGGCGATCGCTCATTTGAAATCGCAATCCCATGCCTACCGAGACGAGAGTGCTCGGATCAGGGTTTGTATTTGCTCGCTGATTCCATACCGTACCAAAATCACAGAACGGAACAACCTGTAAAAGTCCATTAATGTCGGGAATTTGCAAGATCGGAATCCGTACCTCCGCCGATAAAACTAAGCCATTATCGCTGAGCAATGCATCTTGGCGATACCCCCGCAGGTTATCTTGTCCGCCCAAACTAATTTGTTCCTGAGACAATAGGGGGCGATCGCTAAGTTGGAGATCGGCTCGCAACAGTAGTAGCGTTTGCGGTGCTAGTAGCCGCAAATATTGAGTTTGCCCTCGCCAAGCGAGAAACCGACTATCTGGAGACAGGTCGTTAATGGTGGAGCCAAGGGCATTCAGCCCTAAACTTAGTTGCGATCGCACCGCAAATACCTCTTCAGCACTGCGCTGGACATATTCTTGAAAAAACCGCAACGCCGTAACTTTCGTTTGACCATTATCATCAGCACCAAGAGCAGGAAAAGGAATGAGCCCACCTAGCAATGATGCTGAGCTTTGCCGATGACTCAAGGTTAAGCCTAGGGCGAGATCTTGGGCAGTATTTTGGAGGATGGGTTGACGAATTGTCAATTCGTAATTGCGGGAATTAGAGGCAATATCGAGAATGTTAAATGGAGATTCGATGACATTACTCGATGAGGTTCCCAAACTCAGCCCAATCGTGCCATTGTAAGGATTGAAAGGAATTGTATAACTTGCATCAAAAGCATGGCTACCATCGGTATTGCCATAGGAGAGACTGAGGCGATCTCCTAGCCCTGTTAAATTCGCTTCGATCAGTTGGATTTGGCGGCGTTCGGAGCCGACGCTGGGAGCGCGACTATTATCAAAGGTAATCGGAAGGTTGAAGGTTGAAGCCTCGGTTACCTTAATTTCTAAATCATTTAGTCCTGCCTCCCAACTTGGCGATAAATTTGCCGATATACTCTCAATGAGAGGATTGATTTGTAATAGTCGTAATGCTTCGAGGAGACGATTGCGGTTAAGCGGTTTACCTGTGGCGATCGCAATCCGCGATTGGATATAGCCTGCATTCAGTCTATTCAATCCTATAACCTTAATTCGATCTAATCCCCCTTCAACGATTTGAATCTTAACGGTTCCTGTCTGTAAGTCCTGCTCTGGGAGGTATGCCCCAGAGGTAATATAACCACGCTCTAAATACAGTTCCGTAATCTTGGTTCTAACTTGAAATAATTCGACGATGGAAATTGGCTTATTAGTATAGGGATTAGTGATGTTTTCTAATTCGCGATCGCTAAAAATGCTGCTGCCAATTACTTCAAATTTATTGACTACGATCAATTCAGAATTACTATGGCGAGGTATTTGCGAATCTGATGGCGTTTGGGGCGTTTGGGGATTCTGGAGATTAAATAGGCGATCGGGCGGCGGCAGTGGCAAAGGTTCCGTTGGCGTTTTCGGAGTTATTTTGGGGGCAAGCTCGTTAGGGGTTCCCAAACTAGGAATAGATGGGGATTGAGCTACGATCTCTTGATTGTAGAAGTTTAAGGAAATCACTAATACTGAAATATATATTTTCTTGATTTTCTTGTCTAAAGGTATGGATATGTAATCATATAATGCTTTCACGATAATCACTTGCAGATTTCACTAATTATTTATCGAGAGGAAATATTCTTCATTTGGGCATAATTTAGCTGCATATATTAGTTAATATTCAATGCTAAGATATGATTTACTCATATTTAGCTTTTAGACTTTAAAATTATTTATTCTTAGCTATCCAGTTAACTAGATATATTAACTAGATATATTAACTGGGAATCAAAAACATCAAAAACTGTATCACAGACTACAGGTTTGGGGGGATTTATATTTAATTGCGCCTCGCAGCTTACTTATCTAACATTTAATATTTAATCTAATATTTAATTTAAATATTTAATTTAAATATTTACCATTGATTTTTGAAATACTTACAAACAGGAATTTAGAGAATGAAACACTTGTCATACCCTATCTATATTTCTTATCTAGTTGGTGTATGTCTTTTCCCCAATACATTCTCTGCATCTGCCCAGATCGTTCCAGATCAGACTTTGCCGATCAACTCTATGGTAACTAAAAGTGGGCTAACCTCCACAATTAATGGGGGAACTACTAGGGGAGTTAACCTTTATCATAGTTTTCAAGAATTCTCTATCGCTCCGAATAATACTGCCTATTTTAATAATGCTGTCAATATTGAAAACATCGTAGCGAGAGTTACAGGTGCTTCCATTTCTAACATTGATGGCATCATTAAAGCAAATGGAAAAGCTAATTTATTTTTGCTTAATCCTAATGGTCTTACGTTTGGAACCAATGCCAAACTAGATGTCGGGGGAACTTTTTTGGGTAGTACCGCAGGTAGCCTCAAATTGTCCGATGGCAGCGAATTTAGTGCCACTAATCCCCAAGCCCCCCCCTTGTTAACCACCAGCATTACTCTAGGATTACAGTATGGTGCGAGTAATGCGGGGGCAACGATCGCCAATCTTGGCAATCTGTCAGCCAAACAAGATTTAATCTTAAATGCGGATAGATTAGACCTACAGGGACAGTTACAGGCAGGTCGAAATTTAACCTTACAAGCGCAAAATACGTTAAAAATTCGTGATACAGCGAGCAATCCATTTTGGGCAATTGCGGGTCGAGAAATGCTATTGCAGAGCAATCAATCGATCGATATTTTTGCGTTAAATCATCCTCGCAGTGGTTTTTGGTCGGGAGCAAATATGGTGTTGCGATCGCCCAATCCTGCGATCGGTGACGCACATTTCTTCGCTGGAGGAAACTTAAACATTGAAAATCTCAATGGAACTCTCGGTAATCTCATCAGTCCCAACGATCCCATCATTTTGGTAAATGGCGATGTCAATTTAGGCAACTATACAGGAGCCTCGCTGCATATTCTGGCTGGGGGAAGCGTTACCTTGGGCAATGTGACGATCGCTGCTACGGGCGGTACTAGTACCACCATCAATCCTAGTAATTCAACCCTATTTAATGCCACAAAAAGCTATGCCGATCTCGCCACAGTCTATTTGACTGACTACCAAACAATTAAGAACAGTGACGGCTCAGTTCAGGATGTTGTCCCCATAAAAATCCCTATTACAGTTGATGGGAGCCAGCAAGCAACTTTAGATGTGCGATCGGGGGTAGATTGGGCGCAACTCGGCGGCTTACCAACTAGTCCCCTAGTCTCAGGCGCGATCGCTCCACCTCCTAGTTATAACAATTCTCCGACTAGTGCTGACATCACGATTAATGGCAATATTCGTGTAGATATCCCCAGTGGATTAGTGTTATTGACCAACCAGTTTGCTCCCAACGGTTTACAAGGTAAAATCTCCACCCAAGCAATTGATGTGAGTACAGGTATTGTCGGGGCGAATGCTGGGGATATTCATATCTATGGACGCGGGGACATTGCGCTGAATTCGGACTTAATTGCTTACTCGGAGCCATTGATTGGTAATGCTGGCAATGGTGGCGCGATCGCCATTTCTTCTTACAATGGCGACATTACGACAAGTGCGAATTTATACACTGACTCTTTTACCTTTGTAGGCAATACGGGCAATGGTGGCAAGATTTCGCTATCTTCCTATGCGGGCAATATCATCCTCGATCAGGTGTATTTTGAAGCATCTTCCTACGTTTTCTTGGGTGATTCGGGAAATGCGGGAGATGTTTCTCTCACTTCCCATTCAGGGAATATTATTGTAACGGCTCCCCTGTGGAAATCTCCATCAGTATCCATATTAGGATCTTCAGGCAATGGGGGGAAAGCCTCTGTCGCCACTAATTCTGGCAACATCACAATTCAAGATGCCAACAGTTTCTACGGAGGTACTGGTACTTATTTAGACACGGGGACATACTCTGGTTTTAAATCCTCTGGCAATGGTGGAGCATTTTCCTTAGCTTCCAATTCTGGCAATATTTCGCTGATTAAAGCACCCTTAAATTCCTCTACTGCTTCCTATTCATCATCAAAATCGAATTATGCTGGCAATGGCGGCGCAATTTCCTTAGCAACTGCTTCGGGTGATATTAACCTAAATGACTTAAGCCTATATTCCTACTCTTTTTCACCCTCGGCAAATGCTCGCAATGGCGGCGCAATTTCTTTATATTCTGGCGCTAGAAATATTAATCTGAACAATTCAACATTGTCAGCTTACTCCTTTGCACCTGCGGCCGCTTCTCAAAATGCAGGAACGGTATCGATGTCCACTCCCAAAGGCAACATTGTCAGTGCCTTAACTAGTTATATCTTGTCCTTCTCCATTTCTAAGCTAGGCGCGATTAGTGGCAATGGGGGAGAAGTTAATTTAGTTGCGAAAAATCAGATCAAAAACCTCGGGCTTTTTACCTCATCGGCATTTGGGCGGGCGGGCGCAGTAAATATTAAGGGATTGGGCGATTTAGCGATCGCCGATCTTCAGATCATTACGAGTAAAACGGTCAACTTTCCCCAACGAGCCTACGATATTAACGATCCGAATACTTTCATTAAGACGATTTTTGGTTCTGGACAAAGCGGGCGATCGGGCGATGTCAATGTCATGGGTACGAATAATCTCACCTTTGATAACACATTGATCCTGAGTACGACCCAAGGGCTAGATCCTGCGGGTAATATTTCTATAACTAGCCCGAAGTCCATTGTCTTCCAAAACAGCCAAATCTTGAGTAATACCAGTAGCCTAGGCGATGCAGGTAATATCGCTATTACCGCAGGGCAGGATCTCACCTTCAAAACCAATAGTCAAATTACCGCTCAAACTAGTAGTAATGGGAAAGCTGGCAATATTGACATCAAAGCAGGAAATTCTATGCGCTTTACCGCAGGTACTGGTCTATTTGCTAATACCGCCAAAGGCTCGAAGGGGGATGGTGGCAATATTGCGATCGATGCACAGTATGCCACGCTTCAAGATGGTGCGACGATCGCTGTTGGCAGTTTAGGCGATGGTATTGGTGGCAATATCAATATCTCATCAAATTACCTCTCTCTGTTCAATGGTTCCTCCATAAATGCTTCGACCGCAAGTACTAATGGGGGTAACATCGGTTTGCATATCCCATCGATATTACTTCTGCGCTATGGCAGTGATATTAGTACTACCGCAGGAACCACCAATGCAGGGGGGAATGGGGGCAACATTAATATTAATGCAGGATTTATGATCGGTGTTAAGGGGGAAAATAGCGATATTTTTGCGAATGCTTTTACGGGTAATGGAGGCAATATTAATATCACTACGAATGGTATTTATGGATTAGAATTTCGATCGCAACTGACTCCCTTTAGTGATATTACTGCTAGTTCCCAATTTGGATTGCAGGGCAATGTAAAGGTGACGACCCTAGACATCGATCCTAGTCACGGGCTAACTGCTTTACCAATTAATCTCATCGATCCATCAAGACAAATTAGTCAGACTTGTGGAGTGGGTGGCAAATTATCTAGTCACGATAGTAGCTTTACGGTTTTGGGTAGAGGCGGTTTACCCAAAAGCCCTAGCGACGAGCTTTCCAGCCCACAACCCTTGGTAGAATTAGCTGAGCTTTTGCCCCGTGCCAATAATAGTGCTGCCAATAATAGTGCCGCCAATAATAGTGCCAATAATTCAACCTTCGGATTGCAAACGCAACCAGAAATAAAATCAGATATCAAACCAGAAATAACTAAAGAATTTCCCAAAGCTATTATTGAGGCAAATGCGATCGCTAGAGATAGTCGTGGCAAGTTGCGATTAATTGCGGCGGCGAACCCGCTTAGCCCTGCCATCCCTGAGCTTTCTTGTACCAAATAACTTAAAGAACAGGTTTATGAGCTATTCAAAGCCCAAAAGCAGCAAGCTCCTCCGCTATCTCATTATGGGGCTATGCGCAGCAATAATTACCATCCTCTTAGGATGGAATGTGCAACCCAGTCAGACCCAAAATATTTCTAAAGATATTCCTAAAGATATTCCCAAAAATATTACCAAAGACATTCCCAAACCCTCTGGACAAGACTCACTTAACGTTTCGGGTATCTCTATCAGTCAATCTAATCCTGTCGCGATCGTCGATATCGGAAAACAATATTATCAATCAGGACAATATGCTCAGGCGATCGCGACTTGGCAACAGGCTGCCGATATCTATGCCAAACAAGGCGATCGCCTCAATCAAGCTGTTGTCAGCCAAAATCTTGCCTTAGCCCATCAACAGCTCGGTCATTGGCAAGAGTCAGAACAATCAATTTTACTTAGTTTAGAAATTTTCCAATCCCATCTCCCACAACCTAAATTACTGGCGCAGGCTCTCAATATTCAGGGGAGTATCCAGATCGCGCAGGGCAAGGCACAAGAAGCATTAGCCACTTGGCAAAGAGCCGCAGTTATTTACGAACAGATCGGAGATAAAGATGGAGCCATTCGCAACAAAATTAATCAAAGTCAAGCCATGCGATCGCTTGGGCTCTATCCCAAAGCCAAAGATCTCCTCAACCAAGTTCAATCGGCGCTTCAAGAGCTTCCAGCCTCTTCCCTAAAACTTGCTAGTCTGATCGAACTCGGTGATACCCTGCGTCTCAATGGAGATTTCGCTGAAGCTACGACAATCCTGAAAGAAAGTCTAGCGATCGCCCAAAAGCTCAACGATAAGCCAACTATTGCCGAGATTTTCCTTGGGTTGGGTAACGTCAACTCCAGCCAACTGGAGGCTACAAGTGCAGGAGATAGTAGAGAGCGTCAGCAAAAGAGTACCGAAGCGATCGCCTATTATCAACAGGCTGCTCAAATTACGACCCGTCCCATCACTCAGGTAAAAGCCCAAATAAACCAATTGCGCCTTGAAATTGGGTTAAAACAATTTGAGACCGTCAAGAGACTATTACCGACGATCCAAGCCCAGTTACAGGATCTCCCTCCCAGTCGGGCTTCGGTATATGCGAGGGTGGGTTTTGCCCAAGATTTAATGAAGCTAAACTCTGGAGCAAGCGATCGCCAAATTGCCGCCCAATTACTTGCTAAGGCGGCGCAACAATCCCAAGCAATGGGTGATCCCAGAGCCGAATCCTATGCGATCGGTTATCTAGGAGAACTCTACGAACGCTCCCAACAATTTACGGAAGCTCAGGGACTCACCGAAAAAGCGCTTATTCTCGCCCAAAATCATAATGCCGCTGACATTGCCTATCGCTGGCAGTGGCAGTTAGGAAGGATTTTTAAAGCCCAAGGTAAACAGTCTCAGGCGATCGCTGCTTACAATGAAACCGTCAGCACCCTTACTTCTATTCGCGGTGATCTGGTCTCGAGCAATGCCGACATTCAATTTTCCTTTCGTGATGGGGTCGAGCCTATCTACCGCCAGCTCGTAGACCTGCTCATGACCCATGAAAAAGGGCAAGCATTAAGCCAAGAAAATCTCATCGCCGCCCGTAAAGCGATCGAATCTCTGCAAATCGCAGAATTAGATAATTTCTTTAAAGAAGCTTGCCTGAAAGGACTTTCGACCCAAGTTGACGAAGTCGATGCTCATGCAGCCGTCATTTACCCCATCGTTTTGCCCGATCGGGTAGAAGTGATCGTTTCGCTTCCCGATCGTTCCCTCATCCATCGCACCACCACAATTTCCCAAGATAGCCTCAACCGACTGTTGAGCGAACTGTGGCGATCGCTAAGGCGCACATCCCTTGAGACCGATATTCAAACAAACTCAGAGAAAACCTACAATATCCTCATTGGCAAAGAACTTGAAGCTATATTCACCACCCATAAAATTCAAACTCTCGTATTCGTTCTCGATGGAGCCCTGCGAAATCTGCCCATGGCAGTTCTCTATGATGGTAAACAGTACTTAATGGAGAAATACAATCTGGCTGTCACTCCAGGATTGCAACTTCTCGATCCCCACCCCCTCAAGCGTCAGCAACTAGAAGTGTTTATCGGTGGCTTGAGCAAAGGAACGCAAAATTTTAGTGCATTACCTAATGTCGAAAGAGAAATTCAGCAAATTGCGTCCTTAGTATCCGCTCCAACCCCATTGCTCAATGAAACCTTTATCAGCGAATCTATCAAAACCCAAATCAGTAAAAATTCCTTTCGAGTAGTTCATTTAGCCACCCACGGTGAATTTAGTTCTGACGCGGCGAAAACCTTTATTTTGACTTGGAATAATCGCCTTGGAGTCAAACAGCTAGGAGATTTGCTACAAACCAGAGATCGCGACCAACTAAATCCCATTGAGCTATTGGTACTCAGTGCTTGCAAAACTGCCAAAGGCGATAATCGCGCCACCTTGGGTCTGGCGGGGCTGGCGGTGCGATCGGGGGCGAGGAGCACGATCGCCAGTTTGTGGTCAGTTGAGGATAGTGCCACAGCCACCTTTATGGAAAAGTTTTATCAAGAACTCATGCTCCTCCAAACCACTAAAGCCAATGCTTTACGAAAAGCGCAAATCGGGCTTTTAAACAATCCCCAATTTACTCACCCCTTTTACTGGGCTCCCTTTGTCCTCGTGGGCAATTGGTTATAAAGCCCTATAGAGGCGGCGCGAAGCGCCGCCTCTATAGGGCTTTATTTACAGACTTAAAGTAGCTAGGCGCAGTTAAATATAAAATCCAAAAACCTGTAGCGCACGCGCAGCGTGCGCTACAGGTTTTGATTCTGGGTTTTAATTATGCCTAGCTACTTATACCAAATCACAAAATGGCGTAGCCATTTTGTGATTTTAAAACCCTTACTGGGTTTGGCTTTCAATTCCCAAAAGTGTAGCCACACTTTTGGGAATTGGTATTAGTTACTTTTAGGGCAGCATTTTGACGTAACCATAAAAAAACTAGTAAACTGTTTAATAGTAAGATTTTTGTAATATCCTTGATTTTTTAGAATTATTGTGCGTCGTTGATTCTGTGGCTGCTAGTTTTTTCGTCGGACAAGTCTACTTTCATCAATTAATTTAGTTAATTCAGTTAATGCTTCTAGGAATAAGGCTATGTTTCCCAAATTACTTTATCGGCACTTTTATCGGCACTTTTACCGCTACTTAGTATTTTTAGCGATCGCGACTCTTTGGAAAGTCACCCCGTTTTCTAATTTTGTCGCAGGTGCTAACGCACAAACCTTTGAGCCACCCGTAAACAATCCTGCACCCACAACAACCATTGGTGGTGGCAGACGTGGCAGCGATGGACAATGCTTAAAGGACTTAAAGGCTCTAGACCTACATCAGAAAGATCTCAAAGCAAAGTCTTCCGTAGAGCATCAGATTACGCCGCTACTTCCCCCAAACCAATTTGGGTTGACGATCTCATCCAATCCTCGATTTTTCGCCTACATTCCCAAAACTAATGCGATCGCGGTCGAGTTTACGCTTGAGAATCCCCAAGGTAAAGGGATCGCCCGTAAAAGAATTGATCTCACAACTACTCCCAGCGTTGTTAACGTTCAATTCGATCGCTTATCCCTAGAAATCGGCAAGGATTATAAATGGCTAGTTTCCCTAGTATGCGAAACTGGTGATCCTGAAGATCATTTTGCTGAGGGTCTCATTCGACGCATCCAACCTGAGCCAAGTATGCTTGCCAAATTAGAAAAGGCAACCGCGATCGATCGAGTGTATATATACGCAAAGTTTGGTATTTGGTATGAAGCGATCGCTAACCTTGCTAATCTGCGTCTATCCCAGCCCAATAATGCTGAACTCCGAAACAATTGGTTGAATCTACTCACATCATCCAATCTCGCGCCCTTAGCCAACAGTCCTCTCAAAAACTAAGTCGAATTAGTTATCAAAAACTAGTCACAAATAAAGCACAATGTCTACAGATGCCGATTCTACAGATTCCGATGAGTTGATTTTCTTAGAAGAAGATGATGAAAAGGTATCTCATGTAGATGAAAAGCCAGACAATCTATCCAATCTATCTACTGTTGGCATTGTTGGGGAGCATAGCCATGAGTCTCATGTCATCAATCGAGCCATAGAGATCAAAAGTAGCGCGACTTGGAAAATCCTAATTTGTGATGACGATCGATCCGTGCATAATGTAACCAGATTAGCTCTAGAGGAGTTTAGGTTTGCGGGCAAAGGATTGGAGATATTTTCGGCGTTCTCTGGTACTGAGGGCATCGAGATTGTCGAGCAGCATCCTGACATCGCGGTGATCCTGCAAGATGTAATTATGGAGACGAATGACGCAGGGTTACATACTGTCAAATATATTCGCGAAGTCTTACAAAATCCCTTGGTAAGGATAATTCTCCGTACGGGGCAGCCATCAGAATTCCCTGAATCTTCAGTAATCTTAAACTATGACATCAATGACTATAAATCAAAAACTGAATTAACGGAACAAAAGCTCTTTACATCCCTAGTAGCCAGCTTAAGAAGCTATAGCACGATCATTAGTCTTGCCGAAAGTAGACAAAAGCTTGCCGCACTAAATTCCCAGCTTCAAACTTTTAATCAAAACTTAGAAAATCTCGTTCGAGAACGCACTATAGAACTCGAAATTGCCAAGGAAGCTGCGGATAGTGCCAATAAAGCCAAAAGTCAATTTCTTACGAATATGAGTCACGAACTCAGAACTCCCCTCAATGGAATTCTTGGCTATGCACAAGTTCTAAAAACAAGTGACGATCCGATTAAAAATCAAAAGGGTTTAGACATCATTCAACGTAGTGGCAATCACTTGCTAACTCTGATTAACGATATTCTCGACCTGTCCAAAATTGAAGCTGGTAAATTAGAGCTTGAGTACGAACCTTTTTACTTAAATGGATTGCTTACTGAGCTACTGGATACATTTAAGGTACAAGCAAGCAAGCAAAAAGTAGAAATTGTCTATCAGACTATCGGGCAAATCCCCAAACTAGTTTATGGTGATGCGCGGCGCTTGCGTCAAGTTCTATTTAACTTGATGGGCAATGCTATCAAATTCACCAGTGAAGGGGTGGTTTCTTTGACTGTCCAAGACCTAGGCAGTAACAAAATTCGCTTTGACATTATTGATAGTGGTGTGGGGATTGCCTCGGAAGACTTGTCTAAGATATTTGAATCCTTTGAACAGGTTGGCGATCCTAAGGATATGCAATCGGGGACGGGGCTGGGTTTATCCATCAGTCAAAAGCTAGTTGCCTTGATGGGAGGCGAACTAAATGTTTCCAGTGCTTTAGGGGAAGGGAGTAATTTTTGGTTAGAGATTGACTTACCTAATTATGTAAGTCCGACACCGATTAATTTGGATGCTGAGGAGGGATATCACGATGCGATTCCTTCGGAGATGTCCTCACCGCCATCTTTTGCATCTCAGGCGATCGCTAGTTTTGCCAAACCAAGTCGCCGAATCCTATTAAATTTCCTAGAGCTTGCCAAAAATGGTGATTTCGACGCTCTCCAAGAAACTGCACGAGATTTACAAAAGTCGGATGCTTGCTTACAAATTTTTACTGGAGAAATAATAGAGTTGCTGAAGGGTCGCCAACTTGACAAGATTTTGAGTTATCTCTATGCACAGATGAAAGAAGGTCAAAACCCTTGATGTACGCCCAGCATCGGTCAAGTTTTTTTGGCTTAGCAAACCTTACGTTGCTATAGCCAAAACCAGTATGATAAGTAGCTAAGAGCGTACCGCCCGCGTAGCGGGCGGTACGCTCTCTGGTTTTGGTTTTTATGCCGAACTACTTATTGCTGTTTTGTGAAATAACGAGGTGAATTTAATGGCGATCGCATTACCAAAAAAAATCATGCTGCTAGGCTCTGGGGAACTGGGTAAGGAGTTTGTAATAGCGGCGAAAAGACTCGGTAATACAGTGATTGCGGTCGATCGCTATGATAATGCGCCAGCGATGCAGGTTGCCGATGTTCGAGAAGTCATTTCGATGTTGGATGGCGAAGCCCTCGAAGCCGTCGTCAAAAAACATCAACCCGATCTAATCGTGCCCGAAGTAGAGGCAATCCGCACCGAAAAACTGATCGAGATGGAAGCGCAGGGCTACAAGGTCATTCCCACAGCTACAGCCACCAACTTCACGATGAATCGCGATCGCATTCGTGATTTAGCCAGTAATGAGTTGGGCTTGCGTACTGCCAAATATGCCTATGCTACTAGCCTTGAGGAACTGAAAACCGTTGCCGACGACATTGGGTTTCCGAACGTAATTAAACCCGTCATGTCTTCTTCTGGCAAGGGACAATCTGTCGTTAATTCTCGCGATGAACTAGAGAAGGCTTGGGATTATGCGATCGCGGGAGCGCGAGGCGATACTGCCAAAATCATCATTGAAGAATTTATTAATTTTGAAGTCGAAATTACTCTGTTAACGATCCGTCAATGGCAGGGAGAGACTTTATTTTGTGAAGCGATCGGGCATCGGCAAGAACGCGGTGACTACCAAGAATCATGGCAACCCGTGGGCTTAACTGCGAATCAAGTCAAAGACGCACAGGACATTGCTCGTAAAGTCACCGATAAACTTGGCGGGGCAGGGATTTTCGGCGTAGAATTTTTTATCACCAAGGATGAAGTAATTTTTTCGGAACTGTCTCCCCGTCCCCACGATACGGGAATGGTTACCCTCATCTCCCAAAATCTCAACGAATTTGAACTTCATTTACGCGCTATTTTAGGCTTACCCATTCCCACAATTGAATTGCTCAGTCCATCTGCTAGTGCGGTCATTCTTGCTAGCGAAACAAGCAATGAGATTTCCTTTACAGGTGTAGAAGAAGCTCTGGCGATTCCTAACGTAGAAATTCGTTTATTTGGCAAACCAGATTCCCGTCCCTACCGACGCATGGGCGTGGCTTTAGCGAAGGGGAAAGATGCCGCCGATTCTCGGCAAAAGGCAACAGAAGCCGCATCTAAGGTTAAAATCAATGATTTCCCTTCATAATTAAGTAGCTAGGCGCAATTAAATATAAAACCCAAAAGCCTATGGCTCACGCGCAGCGTGAGCCATAGGCTTTTGGGTTTTAATTTTGTTTACCAATTTGTTTACCAATTTGTTTACCAACTTAAGATGCGGCAAATTTCTGAAAAGAGTTTGAGCGGATAAAAGGGTTTGGCGATCGCCCCCTTTACTCTTAATTTGGCGATCGCTTGCGGTTCAGTTAAATCTGCGCGAGATGTCAATAAAATAACAGGAATATGGGAAACTTGAGGGTTGGCTTCTAGTTGTTTCAGGAAGGAGAAACCATCCATGTTTGGCATGATGATATCGAGAATAATTAAGTCAGGATTAATTTCTGCGGCTAAGACTAATCCTTCCTTCCCCGATTTTGTGGTAACAGTGCGACAGCCATGGAGCAATTCTAGGCAGGTTTGCAAGATGTCACAAATGAAAGTTTCATCATCGACTACTAAAATTGTTTTGTTAGATTGAATATTCACTTTAAGTATCACAGTCTAAGTACTGAATATCCCAATATAGTAATTGCTTAAAATGAGAACAATATGAGGAAACGAAATCCGATCACCAACCTAAGATTTGGGCAATGCGATCGGCGATCGCCATCGGATCGAAGGGCTTGGCGATTACCCCGACTACACCTAAATTCTCAAAACATTCGCGATCGCGAGATTGTACCTTAGCAGTCAATAGGATGACGGGAATATGTTGTGTATGGGAATTCGCTTGGAGATTTCGATAGACCTCGATACCGTCCATTTCGGGCATCATCACATCAAGGAGGATCGCATCGGGCTGTAGATCCCCAACAATGCTAAGCCCATCCTTACCAGAATTGACAACGCACACTTGCCAATCTTTAAAGCTTTCTAGACATACGGCAATTACCGCAGCAAGATTGGGTTCATCGTCGATCAGTAAAATTGATTTGGTAGACATAATTGCTCCTAACTAGCTCCTAAATACTTGTGCAAAATAAATTACCGAAACCCGTAAAGTTGCGCCCCTACGGGGCACAACTTTTACCAATTCACGAATACCAATTCATGAAAGTGTGACAACACTTTTGGGAATTAGACACCAAACCCAGTAAGGTTTTGAGATTCCCAAAATGGCAACGCCATTTTGGGAATTGGTATTAAACAACGCGATGGGGAATTGTGAAGAGAAATGTACTTCCCTTGGACAACATACTTTCCACCCAGATTTTGCCTCCATGCTGTTGCACGATACTACGGCAAATGGCTAAACCCAAGCCTGTACCTCCTTTTTGGCGAGCATCAGAAGCATCCACCTGATTAAATCGCTCAAAAATATCTTCTAAATATTCTTCGGGGATGCCTCGACCACAATCGCTAATTTTAAATAGAATTTCCTCTTGATGGGACTCCGCAGTAAGATGTACTTCGCTATGGGGCGGTGAGAACTTAATGGCATTACTGAGCAAATTCACTAAGGTTTGGACTAGGCGATCGCCATCGACCCAAATCTGGATCGATGGCAAATCGCATAAGATCGAGATTTGATTTTTATCGGAGAGAGCTTCCATAGTAGCGATCGCCTGTTGGCACAAATCGGCAACATCATGCCAATGGCGATCGAGGGTGACGCGGCTAGAGCTTAACCTTTCTAAGTCGAGAATATCATTTACTAACCTTACTAATCTCTCTGTATCC
Organism: Pseudanabaena sp. UWO310; assembly: GCF_006861605.1. Lineage (NCBI taxonomy): Bacteria > Bacillati > Cyanobacteriota > Cyanophyceae > Pseudanabaenales > Pseudanabaenaceae > Pseudanabaena > Pseudanabaena sp. UWO310. The sequence continues at coordinate 93,476 of NZ_SELU01000007.1, forward strand.
GAAACTGCAATATCGAGCATATGTTTAGCATTGTCGGGCTTAGCATCTAATACCCCCGACGCAAGCAATCCCAAGGCTCCACGAATTGAGGCTAAGGGAGTCCGCAACTCATGGCTGACAATGGAAATAAACTCGTTTTTAATTTTGTCTACTTTTAATTTGTCCGTGATATCTTCGCCAATACTGATCGTTCCGACGATTTTATGATCTGGATCTCGCAAAACTGTATTGTTCCAAGCGATGTCTCTTTCTTCTCCCGATTTGGTAATAATGGGATTTTGATAATGGGGATGAAAATCCTTTAAGAAATGTTCTTCAACCAGAGCTTTATCAAAAATCTGATCGATTTCTGCTTGAAGATATTCAGGCAAAAAATTACTAAACCAATTTTTCCCAATTACCTCTTCAAGTTGGTAACCTGCTGTCTCTAAAAAGAAGGAATTAGCATATTCTACGATTCCCTCAGTATTGAGTCCCACCACAATTAAGCGGACGTTATCGAGCAAAGATTGCCAACGACGGTTTGCTTCTCTCAGAGCATTTTCACTAAGCACGTTGGAGGTAATATCGCTAAAAACCATGAGGATCGTGGTGATCGCTCCATGCGCGTCATACTCAGGAATGATATTGATTTTGTAATAGTCTAGCCCCCCTTTGGGCGAAGGGAAGTCTATTTCGTACTCTTGCTGCTCTCCTGTCGCCAGTAATTCGCTGACGCGCTCTTCAGCTATCCGCACATTCTTTTCAGGCATTTTCATTTCGCGAAAGGTTTTGCCTAAAAATTCTGAAGGGGGAATATCAAATGCAGCTTCGGTAGCTGAATTGATGTAAAGAATACGCGATTGTTGATCGAGACGCGCAATTACATTGGGAGAATTCTCGACGAGGGCGATAAATTCCTGTTGGTGTTGAAACAGTTCGGCAGTGCGCTCGTTGACGCGATTTTCTAATTCGGCATTGCTGATCTGGAGATCACGGTAGAGTTCGCCTTGCTGGAGAGCGATCGCAAATTGGACTGACAACTGCTGAAGTAGACGAATATCAGGCTCTTCCCAATGGCGTGACTCAAAACATTGATAGGTGCATAGCAATCCCCATAGCGGATTATCTTGGTTATTGGAGCGGAGAATCGGTACAATCAGGCTAGCCCTTGTCGGGAAGCTTTCCAGCATTCGCAGGTGGCATTCACTGAGATTTGCGGTATACACATCAGGAGCAACAAAAACCCTTCCCTCGCGATATTCTCCACCCATGGTTTCAGGGAAGTATTCATCGCTAAGCTGTCGATGAATACAGCTTTCCCAAGGTGGTAACACCGACTCCGCCACGATCTCCCCACTAAAGTCGGAATTAAACTTATAAATTACGGTGCGATCAGCATTTAAAAAGAGACGGACTTCTCGGACGATCGCTTGAGATACTTCTTCTAAATCAAGATATTGGCGAATATGGAGCGAGATTTTGGCAATTAATAGTTCCTGTTGCTGCGATCGCTGCAATTGACGATTTAATAAAATGCGATCGCCTAATTGCCCGACCCGATTACATAATGACAAGGAGGTAACATCTCCTTTCGCGAGATAGTCAGCCACTCCTAAACGCATGAGCTTTAAGATAACCCTTTCGTCACCCACCTTTCCCGTCAAAACGATCGCATCTAATTTGGGGACGAGGCTATCTTTGCCCATCTCGGCAAGTAGTTCCCAACCCTCGCCATCAGGCAAGAAATAATCAACAAGGGCAATATCAGGTTGATCGGTCTTCCACAATGCCAACCCCTCTGCTAAGGTTTCAGCCTCCCTAATGTTATAGGTATGGGTATGGTCTGATTGCAGATACCGAATATAGGCATGGCGATCGCTTTCCGAATCATCCACAAGCAAAACATTAAGCAAAACATTAATATTGAATGAAGATGAGTTCTGGGTAACCATGCCATTCCTGTAAGTTAGTTAAGTCTATTTTAGAGCGGGTTTGAGAAGGCTTGCTTTAGCTAAAACCAGAGGGCATACCGCCCGCGTAGCGGGCGGTATGCCCTCTGGTTTTGGTTTTTAATTATGCCTAGCTAGATTAACTTCTCCAGCCACAATTATCCGATTTCTACCCATGGTTTTGGCTTGATATAGAGCTACATCCATACCCTTATATAGCAAATTTATACTATTACCATGCTTCGGCCATTCCACTAATCCGCCACTAAAGGTTACATTAAAAGCCTCGCCTGCTGACGATACAAATTCCTGTTGTCTCCAGATGGTCAGTAAATTATTGAGGCGGTCGATCCCCTGCTGACAATCAGCTCCATATAAGCCCACCACAAATTCTTCACCACCCCAGCGCATAGTTATATCCTCACTCCGAAAATGCTGCCGTAAGAGCTTCCCAAATTGTTTGAGAACGCAATCACCCATAATGTGACCATAGCGATCATTGACCTGTTTAAATAAGTCCAGATCTAAAATTGCCAAACAGAAGGTTTGGTGATTGCGCATAGATAAATGGATCAGTTGGTTCAAGCTATGAATACCACGACGATGGGTATATAAGCCCGTGAGCCCGTCAAAATCTGCCGCCTGACGAGATACCAGACTGCGTTCTAAACGACTGAGCAGCCTTGTTTGTAAATCTTCCTCGACAATAGGTTTGCTGAGATAGTCATCTGCGCCAGCCGCAAATACTTGGTGAATAGTATCGCGATCGCTAGAAGATGAGAGAAAGATGATCGGTAAATATTGCCATAGAGAATCAGTCCTGACCGCACGACAGAGGTCAATGCCGCTATAGTCGGGCATACTCAAATCCAGCAGCAGTAGGTCGGGAGAAGTAGATTCTAAAACTTGCCAAAATTGCTTGCAATCTTGGAGCAGCGTCACTTCTAAATCCCATTGAGCCAACAAGATTTGCAAGACCTTTAATATATGGGGATCGTCATCGACAATCATGACTCTAGGGCGATCGTGCCTCTGCCGATGGATTAATTGCGAAATCACACTGAGGACTTCCTCGGTCAAGGCGGGTTTTTCGATAAAGATATGTCCCCCCTTCTTTGCCGTCATAACGCGATCGCTCAAGTCCCCTTTGGCATTGGTAATCAATGTCGGAATATCCATCTGTCTCCGAGACAGCTCATCCAAGAGCAGCAAGCCATCATTACTATCAGCGCTACTATCAGCGCCACCATCAGCATTACCATCAGCGAGTAAGATATCCAATAAAATTATGTCAGGAGGTTCTTGTTCGAGTTTTGCTTTGGCAGTAGCAAGGCTATTAGCCGTTTCTACAACTATTCCCCAAGCTTCGGCATCCCGCTGCATCTCCTGCACAAACTCCACATCGCTATCCACAATCAGCAGCTTAGGAAAACGAGCAAAGTCTCTAGGTTTCTGTACCTTCGTAATGTAGTTCTTAGATATCTTGAGAGGTTCGTTAGCACTAGTTTCTAAATCATCGATCAATGTATGGAGTTGTCCAACATCGTTCTGAGATAAAGGAAAATCATGCTGTAAAAGCTGCTCGATCTGAATAGCGATCGCCGATCCTTGGGGAAATCCTAGAGTTCCAAGGGAGCCTACCAGCCGATGCGCTTCCATACAACCCCGATCGCGCATTTTCAGATCCAAGCTTCCTGCCTCCAAAGCGATCGCCACTTGCCGAAAAAAAGGAATTAATTTGGCGAGGCTCTCCCGTAGTTTTTTAGTAATTTCGGCGATCGCAGCTTTTAATTTAGCTTCCGCAATTTGCTGGGATGTTGGCGTTATAGGACTATGCCGATCTGGAAGCCGACCTGAAATCTGATCTGAAATCTGCTCTGGGGAAGGTTCATTTCTAAGGCGATAGCCCAAACCATATAAAGTCTCAATGGGATCGGCGATCATGCCCGCTGTCTTGAATTTTTGGCGCAATCCCTTAATATGGGTAGTTACTGATTCCTCACTGGGGAAATCCCCCGCCGCCCATACCAAATCTAGTATAGAGCTACGACTAAAGATCTGTTGCGGATGCCTGAGAAGTAACTCTAATATTCCATATTCCTTCTGGGTTAAATGCAAGGGTTTCTGGTTATAGCTAATCGTATTATTCCCAAAATCTAAACAAAGATTCTCCCAAGTTAAGGTTTGTCGCAGTGAATCGCGATTGTGAGCGCGGCGCAATAGCGCCCGAATGCGAGCAATTAGTTCTTGAAATTCGTAGGGTTTTACCACATAGTCATCGGCTCCAGCTTCGAGTCCCATCACGCGATCGCTCATACTATCCTTAGCGGTAAGCAGCAATACTGGAATCATGTAGCCCGATGTCCTTAACTTGGCACATAAATCTATCCCATTGCTATCGGGTAGCATGATATCGAGAACCATCAAGTCATAGGTATAGGTCTCGATATATTGCCATGCAGCTTTTGCATCGGGAGCAATATCAACGGTGTAGGGAAATTCAGCGAGTAGTTGCGCTAGACTCGCCGCAGAAAAGCCATCATCCTCGACTATTAGAATTTTCAAATCTTTCTCCTCTAAGATGATGATTAATACTAAATTACAAAATGGCGTAGCCATTTTGTAATTTTAAAACCCTTACTGGGTTTGGTTTTTAATCCCCAAAATTGTAGCCACATTTTTGGGGATTGGTATAACTAGAAATAAATATCTAAATCGTTTTGCACCTTACTATCCAAAAACATAATGAGGAAATAATGAGGAAACAAATCTTTCAATTACAAATTCGCTCCCACAAATAATAGTCTTACAGCGCATTGCGCTCAAACCCAAACCACAAGGAAATTTTTGAAAGCGTTGCTTCGCAACGCTTTCAAAAATTTCCTTGTGGTTCGTTTAATCGATAATTGCTGTAATACCAAAGCTCAAAATGGCGTAGCCATTTTGAGCTTTGAAATATCGTTGAAATTGCTTAGTTTTTGCGATAATAGCCCTAGAGAATTTCGACAAGTTACCCCTTGAGAAAATGTGCTAAACACCATACTTAGAGGACATTACAAAATCATTAGTCACCTTGGTGGCGGCGGTTTTGGGCAAACCTACTTGGCTGAAGACATTGATTTACCAAAACATCCTATCTGTGTGGTCAAGCAACTCAAACCCACCTCAAAAGAGCCATTTCTTCTGGAAACATCCAAACGCCTCTTCGATCAAGAGGCAGAAGTTCTTTATTCCTTAGGTACTCACGATCGCATTCCGCGTTTGCTCGCCCACTTTCAAGAAGGCGAAGAATTTTATTTAGTCCAAGAATTTGCTGATGGCAAAGATCTTACCCAAGAACTGGGTAAGGGGATCAGACTGCCAGAATCTATGGCGATCACTTTACTGAAAGAGGTTTTAGAAATCCTCGTTTTCGTCCACGGGCACGGTGTGGTTCATCGGGATATCAAACCAGCTAATCTCATTAGGCGGAAATCTGATCGCAAAATTGTACTCATCGATTTTGGGGCAGTTAAAGAAATTGGTGGTCTTGTGGTTGATTCGCAAGGTAACACGAATTTAACGATCTCCATCGGCTCTCCCGGCTATATGCCCACCGAGCAGCTCAATGGCAAACCTCGATTTTGTAGCGATATCTATGCAGTCGGGATGCTGGGCATCCAAGCCATCACGGGCGGCGAACCCAGACTATTTCCTGAAAATCCTGATACTGCCGAATTGCAATGGCGCGATCGCTTGCCCGAAGGTGTTTATTCTCCTGAATTTCTCGACCTTCTCGATCAAATGGTGCGCTACGATTTCCGCCAGCGCTATCAGTCAGCATCGCAAGTACTTGAGGCGATCGCCCAACTACCCAGCCTCACCAATCATGAGTTAAATACGGTAGTAAGCAATGCCACGCAACAGCAACCAATGGCAACCCTGCAAAGCAATCCTGTAGACGATCCTTTAAGCAATTCTCCAACCTCCCGCCCATCCTCACCTTGGACAAATCCCTTTATTATTGCTGGAGGTGTAATTAGTATTTTAGCGATCGCTTTTGTGGTGTTTTCCCAGTTGCATAAGCCCAGTCCAGACCCATTGACTAGTGGCTTACCCAAGCCTCCAACTCCTCCCGAATCTCTAATTCCACCCCAGCCTTCAACACCTTTAATCCCAGCACCACCATCGCCTAGCGCCTCAGAAAATCCTACGCGTAATTCACCCGATGAAAAGCTGATTCAAGAATCGAGAATTCTCTCTACCCTCGGTAAATTCTCCGAAGCGCTCAGCAAGACCGAAGCCGCAATCAAGTTAGATCCCAAAAATCCCAATGCTTGGGAGGCAAAAGGGCGAGTCCTTAGTAGATTGCATCGTGATGAGGAAGCGATCGCCGCTTTTGATAAAACCATCGAGTTAAGACCTAATTCACCTATGGCAAAACAATTTCGTGATGCCTTGCTGTCAACCAATCCCAAACTCAAACCAAAAAAAACATAGATTAAAGAAGAGCATACTGCCCACATATAGCTGTCGCCAAGTGTAAATTGAGTGGCGGCGCTTCGCGCCGCCACTCAATTCTTGGGGTTTGATTTGTCCTCATTCAAGTGACTGTAGCTATAGCAGGCGAGATAATTTCAAACGGGCTGTGAGAAAGGGTTTGCTACGCAAACCCTTCCTCACAGCCCAAAAGTAAAAGCCTTGTGTAGCAAGGCTTTTACTTTTGGGCTGTGAGAAAAAAGCCGCTATAGGAGGAATACATAGGAAGTTAAGCATATTAATATGCAATTTAAGTAGCTCGGCATAAATTAAAAACTAAAACTAGAGAGCATACCGCCCGCGCAGCGGGCGGTATGCTCTTCTGGGTTTTAAGTTTACTTATGCCGAGGTATTTAATATGTAATTTAATGTGCAATTTAATGTGCAATTATGGAAATTTATGAAAATATGCTTACTTATTCGCAAGTAGAACAGGCTTTAATCAAACTTGGATATGCTCCTGATTTCGATCATCCTTCCCATACCAAACTCACCGCTTTAATTCCTATCGATGGATATCAGTCACCAGTCGTATTGGAATTTCGGGAAGGATGGAAAAGTGAGTTAGGAGATGTGGCGCAATTATTACAGGTTGAGTGGCTGATGGATGATCGGGAAAGTGTTTTGATTCTGGATATTAATTCTCTTGAAGCGGTAGATGATACCCCTGCAATTTTGGCTGAGGAAAAAATTATGCTGCGAGAAACCTTTGATCGTATCTTAGAAGCAATCTCCAGTGACGCAATCTCTAGTAACGCAATCTCTAGTAACGCAATCTCTAGTGACGCAATCTCCAGTGACGCAATCTCTAGTTCGTAAGCTGAATTATGGCTATTAATTATGGCTAAGGCTATTCCTGACAAGTGCAAACGCTGTGCGATGCTTTCCGCTCATCAAGCTCAAGAATTACATGGAGGCGATTGCTGGGATCCTGCGGTTTGCTATAGCCGTCGCTCCTATGCTCGCCATCGCGATCGCCGTAATCTCATCCGCGCACGCAAACGCTCAGCCTCGACCCCTGAGTTAACAGTCAATACGGAGGAGTTTGCCAAGATATATTGGGCGGTATTGGTGGTTTATCGTGCAGCGGGAGCCTCAACCCCAATTCATGCGATCGCAGCGCAAGTATGGCAGGGGCAAGACAAGTTTGCTGCGATCGCCCCAATTCACTGTGCTGGCATGACGGCTTCTCAAGTGCACACCTATATCAAAAAGATGTTGGACTTATTGGATTCCCATTATCAAATCAAGAAGTTTGCCAGCCAAGAGCGGCTCGATCCTTGGCTTTGTCCCCTGCGTCCTTGTCCTTGTCATCCTCTTTGAGAATCAGAAAGTTATTGTCATCCAATCTCCCCCTAGGCGATCAAACTTAGGCGATCGAATATAGTTTACCCCATAAATTTACCGAAAATGGAACTAATATACGAGCTTTTTGATTCTAGAGTATTTATACCCCACGGACATTGCTATTTGTGGAATCCCTCGCTGGTATGGCTGCATATTTTATCTGACTTACTCATAGCGATCGCTTACTATTCCATCCCAATTAGTTTAGGTTACTTTGTCCGCAAGCGTGAAGATTTACCTTATCAATGGATTTTTAGATTATTCAGCCTATTTATAATTCTTTGTGGAACTACTCACTTAATAGAGATATGGACGCTTTGGTATCCTGCCTACTGGATATCTGGGATAATCAAAGCCTTGACAGCGATCGTCTCGATTTTTACCGCAGCTAGTTTTGCACCCTTGATTCCTCAACTTCTTGCCTTACCGAGTCATTCTCAATTAGCTGCAATCAATATTGCTTTAGAACGCGAAATTGCAGAACGCAAACAAACCGAACTAGAACTAATCCGCAGTCGCGAGCTTAAAGAAGCAATTTACAATGAATCCGCCGATGCTCTTTTTTTAGTCGATTCTATTAGTTTGCTAATTTTTGATTGCAATCAACGGGCTTTAGAAATGTTTGAAGTCAATCAAAAAGAAGATTTGATTGGTATAGCAGGGCAGACTCTCCAAAAACAACAATTTACCGACGATGAGATTAGTAAGATTGTTGGAGATATGCAGAAGTTCGGCTTTTGGAGCCGTGAAATAGAATATGTCACGAGAAAAGGTAGGTCTTTTTGGGGCAATATCGCTGCCAAGCCGATCAATGTGGCGGGCAAAACGATTAATATGGTTCGGGTTAAGGATATTAGCGATCGCAAGGAATCTGAGGAAAGGATTCGCAGCCTGAATATTGAGCTAGAAGAGAAAGTAAAAGAGCGTACCCTCGAACTATCAAAAGCCAATGCCGCATTAGAAATTGAAGTTGGCGAACGGAAACTTGCACAAGAACGCTTCTACCTCGTCCTCAAAAATTCGCCAATCACCGTTTTTATGCAAGATCGGGAGTTGCGATACACTTGGTTTTATAATCCTGTTTTAAGAACTAATTATGACGAAATCATCGGCAAGAATGATTTCGATCTTTTTCTAGTTCCCGAAGATGCTCAAAGGCTAACTAGCGTCAAGCAACTGGTACTGAACAGTGGGATTGGCGTGAGAGAGGAAGTATTTGTCATGGCTAACGGTCAAAAGCGATACTTCGATCTGACCGTAGAACCTTACCAAGATCGCAATGGAGAATTGAGCGGAATTGGTTGTGTTGCCCTAGACGTTACTTGGCGCAAACAATCAGAAGAGGAGCTAAGATCCGCGTACGAACGTGAGGTCGTATTAACGAAAGAAATACACCATCGCGTGAAAAATAATTTACAAATTGTATCGGGCTTGCTTTATCTGCAATCTAGACAAGTTCAAGATCGGGAAATGCGGGAAATTATCAATAGTAGCCGCAATCGTATTCAGTCTATGGCACTCCTGCATGAAAAACTATATCAATCCAAAAATCTGGAAAATATAGACTTTATCGCATACATCAAAAGTTTAACTCGGAACTTGCAGACTTCCTATGCATCTAAATCCGCCGCAATTTCTTTGAATATAAATGCCGAGCCCCTTGATGTGGATATTGATACTGCCATCTACTGCGGCTTGATCATTAACGAATTAGTCTCTAATTCCTTTAAATATGCTTTCCCAGAAGATCGTACGGGGCAGATTATGATTGAATTCGCGAAACATAGTGATGACTTCTACAACCTCATCGTTCGCGATAATGGGATAGGCATGACCGAGGCGATCGATCTCAAAGATGCGGAGAAATTAGGACTACAGCTTGTTTACTCTCTTGTTACCGAGCAGCTCAAAGGAGAAGTTTTATTAGAAAATTTTCATGGGACAGTTTTTAAAATTTCATTTAAAATTAAAAGTAATTAGGTTTTAACGACTTATGTCGCAACCAAGTAAATTTTTGAAAGCGTTGCTTCGCAACGCTTTCAAAAATTTACTTGGTTTGGGTCTGAGCGCGAAGCGCTGTAAAACCTAACTAATAAAAGAAATCCATGACAACTTTGTAGCAACTTAAGGAAAAAGCTTGTAATGTCAGCGAATAAAATTCTTGTAGTTGAGGACGAAGTAATTACAGCCAGAGTCATTTCTGAAGAGCTAACTGCGTTGGGATATATGGTTACCGATACTGTTACCTCCGACGAAGCCGCTTTAACCAGCGTGTCGCAAAATGCTCCCGACTTGGTATTAATGGATATCATTTTAAGGGGTTCGCCACAAGATGGTATTGCGATCGCCACGATTTTACGCAAAGAATTTAAAATTCCTGTAATTTACATTACTGCCCATACCGATGAAGCCACACTTAACCGCGCCAAAATTTCCGAACCATTTGGCTTTCTTGTAAAACCATTTGATGAGAGAGACTTACGGGTTGTCATAGAAATAGCCATGTACAAGCATCAGATAGAAGGGCAACTGGCAAAAGCGAAGGAAGATGCGGAGGCGGCGACAAGGGCTAAGAGTATGTTTCTCGCGAATATGAGCCATGAGCTAAGAACACCGATGAATGGGGTGTTGGGCAGTACTGAATTACTCGCCGCCACCAAACTAACCACAGAGCAGCAAAATCTCGTGCAAATCATTCAACATAGCGGCAATACTCTACTCGGAATTGTTAACGATATCCTTGATTTCTCTAAAATCGAAGCAGGAATGATGACCTTAGAAGCAAGAGAATTTGTTTTAGAGGATATTTTGTCGTCTATATGCAAGCTCTTAAACAAACAAGCCCAAGATAAGCAGATACAGCTCAATTATGCAATTGCATCCCATCTTCCCAGCAAATTTATTGGTGATAGTACGCGCATGTACCAGATCTTGCTCAATCTGATTGACAATGCAATTAAATTTACACCAAGCGGACATATCGCGATCGCCATTAGCGGTCAATGCCCTAATCATGAAACTGAGCCATACCAACTCACCTTTGCCGTGTGCGATACAGGTATAGGCATTCAACAAGAATATCTAGCTAAACTCTTTCAAGCCTTTACTCAAGCCGATGATTCTATCAGTCGCAGATATGGAGGCACGGGACTAGGTTTAGCCATTACTAAACGTTTAGTAGAATTAATGGGAGGGACAATCTGGGCGGAGAGCGGTGGTCACGTTGGTGGCAATCCACCCTTAAATTGGCTACCCACATTATCCTCACAAGGTTCTATTTTCTATTTTGAGGTCGGTCTATTGGCTAGTTCTACAACCACCCCATCTTCACCCACCCCATCTACAACCACCCAAACCGCAGCCCCAGATGTCTGCGAACTCAAATACGAACTCAAAATTGATGCACCAATGGCAGAGAAATTTCCTCTACGCATTTTATTAGTAGAAGATAACTTCTTCAATCGCAAAATTGCCAGTATCATCCTTGAGAAATTGGGATACCAACCCGATCATGCTAGCAATGGGCTAGAAGCGATCGCCGCTATCCAGCAAAATGTTTATGACTTGGTGTTGATGGATGTGCAGATGCCAGAAATGGATGGCTTGACTGCGACCAAACTAATTCGTCGCGATATCAACTATTATCCTTGGATTGTGGCGATGACTGCCGATGTTTTGCCAGAAGACCGTCAAGCTTGTTTCGATGTCGGGATGAATGATTACCTGAGCAAGCCCTTTAAAGTTCAAGATTTAGTGAGGATATTTTCTGTTTACATCCAGAGTAAGGAAAGCAATCCTACACCCTAAATTCTTATAGCAATTGCCAATCACACGAACCACAAGGGAATTTTTAAAAGCGTTGCAGTGCAACGCTTTTAAAAATTCCCTTAGTTTGGATTTGAGCGCAAAGCGCTGTAACTAAATTCTTAATCTTGGGATGAGCATCACATAAAACTTAAAAAGTTGGCGATTAGTGCATTATAATTTGAAACGGGCTTTGAGAAAGGGTTTGCATAGCAAACCCTTTCTCAAAGCCCAAAAGTAAAAGCCTTGCATAGCAAGGCTTTTACTTTTGGGCTTTTAAAATTTGTCGGCTTAATCCGAACTGACATTAATTAACTGTGCAAGGCGAGTTAATTCTGCCGATGGAATAGAAGCATAAATCGGTAAGTAAAGCACGTTATTCATGAGCTTGGTTGCCGATAATGACTCTTTTGCCAGTGATTTCAAGCTAGTTGTGCCTGTGGTCGAGTCAAATCCTGCCTTTCTTAATTTCTGCATTAGCATCTCTGAATTCTCCATCATCAAAGGAACTACCCAGTAGGAATGCTTCATTGCATTTTTTCCAGGACTAGTAACCAAATTATTCAATAAATTAAGAAACTCGCTAGCAACCTGCGATCGCCTATCATAATAGGACGAATCAAGATGCTCTAAGCGATGTTGTAAAAGTTTGAGCATTCCATTAGGAGGACGATGTCGCAACTGAGCATGAATATCTCCTTTCCGAAAACCACGAGTTAGCGTACTGATAAAATTATTGGCATCTATTTTCAGTAGATCTAAACAAGTGACCAGAAGCCCAAAGATGATAGGAGTAGAAAGAGATTTAAGGCAGAGATATTTGAGTAGTCTTTTAAAAAACCAAAAGCCAGTCTTAACAGGATAGATTTGCTCGATATCACCCATGCGCTGTGCTAAATTTTGATCTTTAACTATAGTGATAGCCCCACCTAAAGCTGAACAGGATTTGATCGGGCCAAAACTGAAAAGGCTGATATCAGCATCAGGATGTCCAAGATAACGAAGCCCATCGAAGGCTTGAGCGCAGTCTTCTACCAGCAAGATATTGTGGTTTTTACATATCTCTACATAACTATCTAGTGGTGCGATCGCACCAAACAGTTGCGCTACAACAAATAGCCGACTTCGACTGGAAATGGATGCTTTGAACAGTTCTAAGGATGGCGCAAGTGTATCTAAGTCAATATCTATGGGAACTGGAATTAAATTATGCTTTTTGACAATCTCTTCCATATGAACTATGTTCACGGCGCTCATCATAATTTCTGAGCCAGAAGGTAAGCATAATGCTTGTAGTAGGAGGTCGAAAGAAGTTCTGGCACAAAGTGTGACCAAAACTTCTTTCGGTGTATGCCAATAGGATTGAATCTGAGCAATTATTTTCGAGCGATCAGACCATGCAAAGGAAGAAAGTAGACCTATACATAAATCTTTAATAGTGATATCTAACTCAATCCGTGGATATACTTTCATGGCGATCGCTCTCAAAGAAGTTGATTTTTTGTTCTGTACCATGCCATAGACGCTCAAGGTTGCTTCGATGTCGGTAAAGTATTAGGAGGCTGCCGACACAAACTATTAATTTATAGGCGAAGGGTGATTGAGTCAAAAGCATGAGACTGGGAGCAGCGATCGCTGCCAATATGGAACTAATCGATGTCGTTCGCCACAGGATGACAGTCCCTACCCAAAGCCCAAATGCTCCTAAGGCTACAATCCAATTAAGAGCCAATAGAACGCCCAAACCAGTCGCTACGGATTTTCCGCCTTTAAAATCAATCCAACATGAATAACTATGTCCCAAAATTACTAATAATGCTGAACTGACTACTAGCCATTCATTCTGGAGTTGCCAATTTATCTCAAAACGATGAGTAAGCAAAGTATTGGCGATGGGTTTAAGTTCACTCGCAGATTGGATTAGGAAGATGGTTGCTGTGCCCTTGATTAAATCAGCCCCAAATACAAAAATGCCTTTATCCTTGCCAATTGTGCGCCAGACATTTGCGGCTCCAGTCGAACCAGACCCATGTTCGCGCATATCAATGCCTGCATTTAGTCCCACCAAATAACCTGTTGGTATCGAGCCTCTTAGTACAGGACAAAAAGTTGCAAAAGTAAGCAGGAAGGGGTTTTATAAGAGATAACCACATCACAAATAAAACCCCCATGAAAGAGATTAACCTATTCCGAGAAATGTTGCTGCAACATTTGCA